>NZ_JACJQM010000155.1:0-9959 GCF_014696655.1 Nostoc sp. FACHB-888
GCTGGCTTCACATCCAGCCCCGTCCAATGAGCGGCAAAAGCCCACATATCCGCCGTTTCCTCAATGATCTTGTCCGTGGGCTTGCCCGCTCCATGTCCCGCGCGTGTCTCAATGCGGACAAAGTGCGGCTTGGGTCTGATACCCGCCCCCTGGAGCGCGGCGACATATTTGAAGCTATGACTCGGCACCACGCGATCGTCCGTGTCGGCAGTGGTGGTGAGGATTGCGGGATATGCCTTGCCAGATTGGATGTTGTGATAAGGCGAATATTTCAAGAGGTTCCGGAAATCCGCTTCCCGTGCTGGAGACCCAAACTCGTCTACCCATGTTTTCCCGCTCGTGAACTGGTCGAAGCGGAGCATGTCCATGACCCCAACCTGGGGCAGCGCGGCGGCGAACAGATCCGGTCGCTGATGACCACTGCGCCGATCAGGAGTCCGCCATTCGATTCACCCTGAATCGCCAAGCCGTCTTGGGGTGTGATTAAGAGCGCCTTGAGATACTCGCCCGCCGCGATGAAATCGTCGAAGACATTTTGCTTGTTCTGACGACGACCTGCTTCGTGCCATGCTTTGCCATATTCAAAGCCACCGCGAATATTGGCGATCGCGTACACTCCGCCCTGTTCGACCCACCCTAAAGGCTCCGGCGAGAAAGCGGGAACCAAGGGGATTCCATATCCTCCATAGGCATAGAGCAGGGTCGGTGCCGGACGGGTCACATCCTTGCGTCGGACAATAAACATTGGGACACGGGTGCCATCCTTCGACGTGTAGAAACGCTGTTCGACTGCGATCTGGCTGAGATCGATCGTAACCTTGGGTTGTGCCCACACCCGCGCCGTGTTGCTGGCGACATCGTATCGATAGATCACGTCCGGAGTGTTGAAGCTGGTGAAGACGAAGAAGGTTTCCGGGTCGCTCTGCTTGCCCTTAAAGCCGCCAGCGGTGCCGATACCAAGCAGTTTCACCATACCCTCTGCCCCTGACCTATCCGATCCATCGGAACCATCCTTCCTAAATCATCAAACGTAATGCCCATCTGAGCAGCGCTACGAGCCATTAGATCAGTCGCAATCGGACCAGGATTGACGGCATTAATCCGAATGCCCTGTTTGGCATAGTCAAGCGCAGCCGATCGCGTCAGCCCCATTACTGCGTGTTTGCTAGCAACGTAGGGAGAGATCCCTGGAAGCGCAACCAAACCATTCGTTGACGAATTGTTCACGATCACGCCTGCGCCCTGGGTGAGCATCTGTTGAATTTCATATTTCATGCACAGAAATATCCCTCGTGCATTGATTGACATGATCTGATCAAAATCCTTGATCGATTGCTCGTGCAGTGGTTTAACAGCAAGATCAATGCCAGCATTGTTAAAGGCACAATCGAGTCTGCCGTAGGTCGCGATCACTTTCTGTACCAAGGCTTGCACGTCCGTTTCACTGGAGACATCTGCTTTCACAAACAAGCACTCCGCTCCAGTCTCGCGAATTAGCGCAGCTGTTTCTTCCCCTTTTACATTGGGTCTGTCACGAATGGCACTAAGAAAAGCTGAAATACTTGCCTGGCAAAGGGTTTAGAAAAATAATAGTTTTAAGGTCGGGAATCAGAATAATCTACAACCCTCAGTTTGCGATCGCTGCTTCATTAGCCTACGTTTTTCCAAAGTGATGAAACCCTTGTAAATAATACATTTGCGCTTTTCTTAGTGCCATTCGGGTCTGTCACAGAAGACCACTTTTGCGCCCGCAGCACCAAAGGCGATCGCAGTTGCTCGACCAATTCCTGAAGTTCCGCCAGTGACTAACGCCACTTTATCTTGAAGTATCATTCTATTTCTCCTAAAATCTAAGTCCGGTTGTTCTCTCTTGAAATAATCATGGAAATCGCTTTAGAAAAAAGCTTAGACAAATCTTGCAAGCATTAGACTAAGAGCTAAGGAAAAGGCATGAAAGCTGACATGGGATAACATCGCAGCCTCAAGCGAGTATTGCCAAAAGAGCCAACCAAAAGCAATGCCAGCAATCCCATTCAGTAACAACGCCCGAATAATCACAACTGGAGTGAGTGGAACTATCGCGGCAGTTGCGGGCAGGTGTAAAAGCCCAAATACCAACGCGGCTAGAACGATTTTTTCCTGATTAAATCTGCTGCTTTTTCACCAATCATGATGGTCGGTGCGTTTGTATTTCCTGTCGTGATCTTTGGCATGATAGAGGCATCAACAACTCGCAACCCTTGAATGCCATGTACTCGAAGTTCCGGGTCTACCACCGCCATCGGATCAGTTCCCATTTTGCAAGTGCCGACCGGATGCCCCAGTGTGCTAGCAGTGTCCCGAATGTATGCTTCAAGGGCTTCATTACTCTGAATGTCGGCACCCGGAGCGATTTCTGCACCGCGAAACTCATTCAAGGAACTGGTATGAAGTAATTGCCGCATTAATTTAATTGAGAAAACGAGCTTTTGCACATCCGTTTCACTTTGCAGATAGTTCATCTGAAACTGGGGTGGATCTGTGGAATCAGACGATTGGGCAAAGCCCACGCTACGCGAACGCAAGCTAACACTACCGACATTTTGCAGATGGGTCAACGTGACAGCCCCTGTAAATCCGAACTCAGCGGGAGCATAGCCAGGGGGAAGGAACTGGGTAGGATTGAACAAGAACTGCAAATCAGGTACAACCTCCGAATTTACCTCGCTATGCAGCAATAGTCCAGCTTCTCCAATCCCGCTCGTGCTTGCGTAGTGTAGATCCTGAGTTGCTTGATACACAATAGGAACGAGAATATGGTCTTGCAAGTTTTGACCCACACCGGGTCGATCGGCTACGACCGGAATATTGAGCGATCGCAGTTCTTCTGCATTACCAATTCCAGACAACATTAGTAGTTTCGGCGAATCGAACGCACCTGCTGATAAAATCACTTCCTGATTGACCTGAACTTGATGCCGGGTTCCTTTGTGTAGATATTCCACTCCAACGGTGCGGGTTCCTTCAAATAACAATCGAGTCACCAATGCTCCAGTGGTGACGGTCAAATTGGAACGCTGGAGAATGGGTACAAGAAAAGCCGTAGCAGCACTATGCCGCTTGCCATCTTTAATCGTAACTTGATAGCGTCCTGCTCCTTCTTGTTGCTTAGCGTTGAAGTCAGGGTTATAGTCATATCCGGCTGCGACGCAAGCCTCTACAAATCGTTGAGCGATCGCAGTCGGCGCAATCAGATCGGTTACACTCAGTTCCCCATCAATTCCATGAAATTCAGATTCACCTCGTGAGGAATGTTCCGATTTTTTGAAATAAGGTAAAACATCCTGATAACTCCAACCCAAATTTCCCAATTCCTTCCAGTGGTCATAATCATGAGGATTGCCTCGAATATAGTTCATGAAATTAATCGAACTGCTGCCCCCCAGAACTTTGCCACGGGAACAGAACATTTTGCGGTGATTCAGGTAAGGTTCTGGCTCGGAGAAATAGCCCCAGTCCACATCAGTTCCTAACAGATTGACACATTCTGCTGGAATGTGAATCTCTGGTTTCGTATCTGGATTGCCTGCTTCGAGAAGTAACACAGTTGTTTCAGGATCTTCGGTCAACCGATTGGCAACCACGCAGCCTGCCGAACCTGCGCCGATCACAATGTAGTCGTAGTGAGTCATATTCTCCTGGTTGAGTTTGGGGATTACAAATTTGATTACAGATCGTTCAAGCGGTTAAGCCGCCATCAATTTTGAGGCTCGCGCCCGTGACAAAAGTTCAGATCAAACAGAGCGAAGCAGCTTCAGCAACTCTTCCGCTGCGGGTCCCGAAGAAGCCGGATTCTGTCCGGTCACGAGCCTCCCGTCCACTTGGACATAAGGAACCCAGTTGGCGGTTTTGCTGTAGATGCTAAGCTAATCGTCATTTAAATTGCACCATTTTTATGGTGATAAAAGCTGCAAACCCTCTCCCCTGCTCCCTGCCCCCTGCCCCCCTGCGATCTCAATGTGCAAATTAAATGCGTAACAGCTTACCTCGTTCCTTTAGCCGGTCTTCCAACAAAAAAGGCACGACCGCGGTCAAGCCCACCGCTTCTTCTTCTGCATTCGTGAACCCGGTCACGCGCTTGCCTTTGATTAGATACTCGCCGTCCTTTCCGCGCACATTGACCAACGCGACCGGCGCGTGACACACTGCACCGACTGGCTTGTCGGACTTCACGAAGGCTTCGATCAGTGCGATGGATGTCGCGTTGTCGGGCATATCCCACATCGGACCATGTCCGCCGGGGTAGAAAACTGCGTCGAAATCGTCTGCGGACATGTCGGCTAGCTTTTTCGTGTTAGCAAGTTCAGCCTGTGCAGCGGTGTCTGTGCGGAAGCGCTTCGTTAATTCGGTCTGGAACTTGGGTACCTCGCTTTTCGGATCGAGCGGCGGCAGACCGCCCTTCGGTGAGGTCACCGCGATAACTGCTCCCGCATCCTTCAGCACGTAATAGGGAGCAGCAAACTCTTCCAGCCAGAAACCAGTTTTCTTTCCAGTATCGCCAAGTTGGTCATGAGACGTGAGAACAATGAGAATCTTCATAGCAAACCTCTTTTTTAAGAACTCAAACACGGCCCAGTGTTTAACCCTGACTTAACGTGGTGAATCACAGAGTTTTTTCACAAGTTAGAGATGCGGCAGGACACTGATTAATTTTCCTGTTGTAGGAAGTCCAGTAACATGGGATTGACCTGATCAGCGTGAGTCCAGTTAATGGCGTGCGGTCCGCCAGGAATGACAACTCAAATACAAAACCCAATGCATCAAATTACTCGAAGCCGATAAACGTAAGCTTGTATCAGGAATGAATGGCACGCTTTGATTGGATTTCATGATTTCTCCTTAGTTAAAAAGCCTAGTACTAACTCAAGCGACCTGCCAGAGGTTTTGCCGCGATCGCGTTCAGGTCAGCCACCGTTTGCTGCGGAAGTTGCAGCGCCGCAGCTTTGACATTCTGACGTAAATGCTCAACCGATGACGTGCCGGGAATCAGCAAGATATTGGGAGAGTGCTGAAGCAACCATGCCAGCGCTACTTGCATCGGTGTCGCGTCTAAAGATTTGGCGGTGCTTTCAAGTACCGAAGATTGTAGCTGCGTGAACCCACCCAGAGGGAAGAACGGCACATAAGCGATGTCCTGCTGTGCGAGATCGTCGATGAAAGCATCATCTTCCCGGTGTGCCACATTGTACTGGTTTTGCACACAGACAATTTCCGTGATCGTCTGCGCCTCTGCTAACTGTGTAGGCGTGACATTGCTCAAACCGAGGTGACGAATTAATCCCTGCTTCTTAAGTTCGGCTAAGGTCGTCAGCGGCTCGGCGAGAGAACCCTCCGATAGTCCGTGACCGTCACCCATCAAGCGGAGATTGACGACATCGATCGCATCGAGTCCGAGGTTACGCAGGTTGTCGTGAATTGCCTCAGTCAGATCCTGCCGCGACATCGCGGGAACCCATGATCCATCTTCAGGACGACGTGCTCCAGCCTTGGTTACAATCACCAAATCTTCGGGGTAGGGATGTAGCGCTTGTCGAATAATCTGATTTGTGATGTGAGGTCCGTAGATGTCGCTCGTATCGATGTGATTAATGCCAAGTGCGATCGCTTCGCGCAAAATAGCAACGGCTGCATCCACATCTCGTGGCGCACCCATTACATTCGGACCCGCGAGTTGCATAGCACCATAGCCGATGCGCTTCACTGTGATTGAGGTGTTCGGCAGCGTAAAAGTGCCGCCAAGGTTCGTTTGCTCAGACATATTGCTACTTTCTCCAAGAATTTTTTAGTGATTTAACGAAAGCAATGCAGCATCATCTCCCTGACTCTTTGAGGGTTCTCTTGAGATGCTTTCATCCTGTACAGGATTTGTTGAGAGTAGAGTTGTTGTAAAAGCTGGAAATTCAATCAGCTCTTATTCGCTGCTCACGCGCAACACAATTTTGCCCAGATAGTGCTGTTTCATCGCTGATTGTGCTTGTGCCGCCTCTTCCAGCCCAAATGTCTGTGCGATGTGAACTTGAAACTCACCGATGCCGATCAATCGATTGAGTTGGTCTAACAACGTTGGGTTGGCGAACCCATTTGCTTTCTTGAGTTCCACACCGTCGGGTGCTTTAGGTTCGGGCATCACGCCATTAGGAAAGGTGATAATTCCGCCCTGACGTACCAAACTCAGCGTGGATTGAACGGTGTCGCCGCCCACCAGCACCAGCGCGACATCGAAGCCATCGGGCGCAAAAGCACAGGCGCGTTGCACAACGTTGTCGCTATGTCCGTCTACTGCTTCATCCGCCCCCAACTGCTTAACCAAAGCTACACCGTCTGCACCCGATGCGAGCGCGAAAACGTTCGCGCCCATGCGTTTAGCCAGTTGTAGCGCAACGTGACCGACGCCACCGCTCGCGCCCCAGAGCATCAATTTGGTTTTGTTGCCTGTCCCCGACACTTGCAAATTGCTGAGTGCCGTTACACCAGCAATGGGTAGCCCCCCCGCCATCAACATATCGAGACCATCGGGCATCGGCGCGACCGTCTCTGAAGAGACGACGACGTATTCTGCATAGCTACCGCCCTTGTCGTTCATGAAGCTCTGGGCGTAAACGCGGTCACCAACAGCAAAACGTTCAACGCCATCGCCAATCGCAACAATAGTGCCTGCACATTCGCCGCCCAGCACACGCGGAAAGTGAACTTCGTTATACACTAGCTCACCTTCACGCTCCATCTCATCCCAGATGCCAACTCCGGCGATCTTGATGCGAATCAAAACTTCGCCTGCATCCACTGTAGGCAAGGGTAAGGTGTGCAAAGTCAGCTTGTCAGCATGACCGAACTCGTCAACAGCCATTACTTTCATTTGTTGGGGAGTATTTTGCATAAATAGGTTCTCCTGCTAATTGCTTGAGTTGTTATTGAGGGGTTCGGAGGCGTAAAACTGCTGACAAAGTTTGTTTGGACGGATTGCCATTTCCTCCAAAAAGTTTTTAATCGTTTAAGGAAAGCAATGCGGCATTGTTCTCTTTTTTCTTTAACGTTTCGCTTAAGATGCTTTCATCCTACGAATTCGATCCAGTATTTCCAATGGCTAAAGCTCTTTGATCCTTGCCTAATTCTCCAGCATGGATAACTTAAAGACCTTCTATAATCGTGTAGGGCATTGAATGAGTCGAGACTTTACCATGACAGTCAAAATCCCCCCCATTTGCCGACTGGACACCACCGAAGTTTTATTATCAAACTTCATATCGGTGTCGATCGCGACTTGGTCGCAACGTTTCGCACTGCCGATCGACTACTGCGCTACAAACCCACCATCTACCAGCAATGTTACACCTGTTGTGAACGACGCCATGTCAGATCATAAAAACTGTGGCTTAAGGCAGTACCAGCACCTCGTGGATTGCTGTCGCTGCATTTCCGCCTGTTTGGGTTCCGCCACCAAACACAAAAATCCGGTTGCCAATCGTCGCTGCTCCCAATCCATGCCGTGGAGTTGGCAAGGGCGGCAATGCCTCCCAAACGTCGGTTTCCGGGTCGTATACCCAACTTTCGGCGAAAACCTTCTGCTCTGGAACCCACTGTTCGCCGCCAAACACGTAAAGCTTGCCGTTGAGTGCGGTTGCAGCCAGACCTCCTTGGGCTTGAGGCATCGGCGATCGCGTCTCCCAACGGTCAAGCTGTGGATCGTAGACCTCAAGATTTGGCACATTCACCTGCTGCGTCGTGCCATCAGCATTCCTAACAAAATTGCGACCGCCCACCACATAGATCTTGCCATCAATCACAGCCGACGCTGCACTGTTTCGTGCTGTCGGGGCATCGGCAAGAGTTGCCCAACGCTTAGTCGTCGGATCAAAGACTTCGTTTCGCCTAGTGTCGATATGGTCGTTGAACAGCCGAGCGTCGTCAGTAGCTCGAACGCGCCCACCAATCAGGTATATCTTGTCATCGACCACTGCGGATACGCCCTCGGCACGAGCCTCTGGTAGGTCAGTCCCTCCAGTCCAACTATTAGAGACAGGATCGTAGATAAACATTGTTGGCTGCGCCCGCCAATCTGGAAATCCGCCTGTGAACCCACCCACACCATAAAGCAAGCCATTGACTGCCGACAGCGTAATGTGATGTCGGGCTTCAGGAAGCGGTCTCAAGACTATCCATGCATCATTGACCGGATCATAAGACTCGAAATGCGCTGAGAATCCGGTGTTTGGGCTGAGTAAACCGCCGACCACGTAAATTTTTCCGTTCAAAACTTCTGGATAGAGTTCTTGCCGAGCGACTGTTGGCTGTGCAGCTTCAGTCCAATAGGGCAACTGGCTTTGTGTTTGACTGAACACGGGCGAACCTAGCGCTATGAGCGAAAAGACCAAGAGCGACAGGAAAATCAAATATCTAAATCTACGCAACATCGTACATACTCCATCTCAACCGATCGGACGTGGGTTTGGCAGACAAACCAACCCGCTAAAATTCTTGCCAGGATACCAGGGCGTCTGGGGAAGATTGCCAAAACCGGGAAGGCTTTTCATGTGTTCCACCATCCGGGTACGCATTGAATCATCAGGTAACGATCCTCTTAATGCACCCATATTCTCAACAACGTGATCGGGGTTTGTGGTTGCGGGAATCGCGCAGGTTAGAGCCGGGTGAGAAATCACATACTTGAGAAAAAACTGCGCCCAGTTCTCGCAGCCAAAATCGCTGGCAAAATCGGGTAGTGGTTGCCCCTTTACCAATTCAAAAAGACGGGCTTTCTCGAAGGGCATGTTGGCTAGGACGACTGTTCCTCGCGCCGCCGCCGCAGGAAGAATTGTGTCTTCAACTCCACGCTGACGAATTGAGTAGCGAAGTTGAACAAAGTCTAGATCGCCGTTCTCGATCCACTTCTCAAGCGCAGCAAAATACAACGGATCGTGGTGAGTAACGCCCACGTAGCAAATTCTACCTTCTGCTTTCCATGCCTTTAATAGGGGTAAAATCGCGTCTACATTCACCAAGCTATGAACCTGCATTACATCAATGCGATCACGCGACAATCGTGTTAGTGATTGTTCAAACTGACGCTGCGCCTGACTAGGATCGCCCAGATACTCGCCAGTTGCCCAGGTTTTGTTAGTAATAAACAAATCATTGGTCAAGCCAAGTGTTCTAGCAAATTCGCCTACGTTCACTTCCGACATCCCATAGAGCAATGAGGTATCAACCAATCGCCCGCCTGCATCCCAAAAGCGGCGCATCACTTGTTGAAGATGATCGCGGGGTTGATCAGACAAAGCATCAAAGGTCATAAACGTCCCCAGACCGATTGCAGGCAGTTTCTCCTTTGTGCGCGGGATTTCCTTCGTGATGATCTGCGATGGTTGGGTTGAAGCAGGTTGCGACGATTGAGTTTGAGTTTGGGTTTGATTCTGTGCCCGTGCCGTCTTCAAAAAAGTGGGTGTTAAGGCAGCGGTGGTGGCACCAAATCCTAACAATCCAAGTACCGACCGACGGGAAACATTTTGCCTAATTGCTGGACGGGTTGCCTTCATTGTGCGTTTCCTTTGTGCTGAAGTTTAGATGCTGCGAATCAAGATCAAAAGATCGCTCTGTAGACTTGATATGTAATTAACACGCATGACTTTCCCTACTCTGTTGGTCTATGAAACTAGACCAGCCACGATGCTTGTTCTGATGAAGATTGAATTACCTTGATTTAGACGAAATCTTCCATAATCAGAAAGTGATTTAAACCGCCAGCAGCAACGCTACCCTGAAAAACAGCAACGGCGATCCCTTGCATGGGTGAAGTGATGTCACCTGCCGCATAAACGCCTTTGTGGTTTTCCAACAGTGTCCTTTGATCAGCGGTTAGATCGGCTTTGCCGTTGGTGCAGAGGACTAAATCAGCACTCCAATTTTTCAGCAATGCCGCCATT
>NZ_JACJQM010000156.1:0-9933 GCF_014696655.1 Nostoc sp. FACHB-888
GCGATCGCTAAATATTTTCGCAATAAGAGGAGATTAATGATAAAATTACAAGTTCTATTGAGAATAGACTAGTCTTGTTGACATGATGCGGCCGCCCTGGATGTTTGGGTTTTTGAGATTTGCTCAAATAGCTAAAAACCCGCTAAAGAAAGCGATAAATTATGGCAGCTACTTGCTAGTAGAGTTTTTGCACTGGCAAAGATATCGTCAACTGCTCAATCACTTCAGAACAGAAACGTTGAAATTGCCTCCTTTACCATATTTGGGCAGACGCTTCAGACAGAAGACTCCGGCAAATGTATCACGAATCCCTGTATTGTATGGATTTAGTTCGCACGTCATCCCAAGACCCCGTGATTGGCCTGCATGGGTGTATGTAACTGGTTTCTGGTTTATTGACCAAGCCTCCGAATACGAGCCACCCCTGGAACTAGAGGATTTTCTTGGACGAAAGCAATTACCTTTGTGTTTTGGATTTGGGAGCATGACTATGCCCAATCCAGAATATCTCACACACTATATCGTGGAAGCTCTAAAGAAAACCCGTCAAGGCGGGATTATATTATCAGGATGGGGTGACGTTGGAAGAACAGTGAATGTAAAAGATTCGCTACGAGTGTTTGTGATCAAGGAAGTTCCTCATGATTGGTTATTTCCCCAAGTGCCAGCAGTAGTACATCACGGAGGAGCTAGTACAACGGCGGCAGTGTTACGTGCAGGGACACCATCAGTTACTGTGCCTTTTTTTGCAGATCAGCCAGTTTGGGGTGAAAAGCTAACTCGGTTGGGAGTCAGCCCGCAACCGATACCGTACCACAAGGTATCAGAAGAAACTCTAGCGGCAGCGATTGAAGTTGTACTGGGTGATGAGGTCATGCGGTCTAAAGCCCAGGAGTTAGGTGAGAAGATTCGGGGTGAAGATGGTGTGGCGAATGCTGTTGAAGCATTTCATCGGCATTTGGGCTTGATTGGGTAATGTTACTATCTGGATGAGAAATACCAGACAATTGCTCTTGCATTATTACACCCAATAGGGTTCGGACAAGGAATTTACTCGTGTTCGCGTAGCGTCTCTGAAAAGAGAAGGCAAGCTCTTGAGCAGAGGGAAGAGATATCTATACCGTTCGGTATAGAGGCAACTCCAGGTTTAGGGGGTTCTCTTTTTAAGATGTTTCATACTTAGTAGTGCTTTAAAACTGCAAAATATAAAAAGCAACAAAAAACCCCAGCCTACTTCAAGAATGGGGGTATAAATGAAAACTCTATTTTTATGATGACACAACTCAATATTGCTAAGAGCCAATTTGTCTTGGAGGTAGAATAATGAACAAACCACCATCTAGACGCAAGAAAATTACCCCCGCGACATCTGAGGAACCAAAGCTAGCAACCGACCCTGCTCAGGAAAATACTTCTTTGCACGAAAACCCAGCCTCAGCAACTATCACGGTTACGGCTGTTGAAGTCAAAGAGTTGACCGACCAAGAACAAAGCTTACGCTTGCAATTGGAACGCCGTGTAGAACGTGCATTTTTAGAAGCGGGTCAGGCGTTAATGGAGTTGAGAGACAGACGGCTATACCGTTCCACGCACCAAACTTTTGAGGAATACTGCCGCGAACGCTTTGGTTACAGCCGTGATGCAGCGTACTTGAAGATTTCGGCTACTGCTGTTTACGAGAATCATAATTAAGTTTTTGCCGACCAATGGTCAGCAAATTCCAATGCCGACCAACGAACGACAATTGCGTTTTTTGGCGAAAGCTGAGTTGGAACCGGCTGTGCAAGCGGATGTTTGGCAGCAGGCAGTAGAGCAAGCTGGGAATAAGATTCCCTAGCGATCGGATAGTGAAAGATGTTGTGGATAGGATACGCGAAAGCACGAAAGTACCCAATCCTCAACACATTGGGGAAATATGCATTCTTCTGCCCAAAGATAACCCAGACTTGAGAGGTAAAGCGGGGTATTGGGGAGTAGTCAGCCACGTTGGGGAATACAATTGTACACTCCAGACATGGGACAGCGACTACACCGTAAAAATCGAACAAAAGATAGCGGAGAACTACCCATTTTTTACCTGTTTTACCTGGGTAGTTATTTAATAAAGTCAAAAGAATTGCATATATCTCGACTCTGCGATGGCGTACTCGCCATGAATCGGTGGCGTTCGTCGAACGCGAGTGCGTCTCGTAGAGAAGACGTGCCGTAAAGCCTGCGGCATAGCTACGCTTAGGGCAAAGCCTCTCGTTCGCGTTAGCGTCTCTGAAAGAGAAGAGAAGAGAACTCTTGCAGGTAAAATTCTGCTGCGGGATGGTGATGGTATTTGGTTAAAGCAGGGCAGATATGAGTAGTGAATGAGGAGTGTCCTTTTATAGCCGCCATAACTGGACAGTCTACACCGCTTGAAGCCCCATTCTCTCGTTGATAGTGGCATCACCGTGCCAAACCGGGTTAATTGTACTCGCTTGGCTGAAAGTAAGATGAGGTAAGCCTTTCAAGAAGCGCTTTTTGGTGAAAAAACTATGATTATGCTGCTAGTTTTGATCGAGTTTGAACGAAAAATCGTCGTTTCAGGCACTTGAATTTTTTGATTTGCACAAAAAACCTTTTTTGGCACGGTGATGCCTAGTGGGAATTTCTGAGCTTTTTCCCCACTACAAGTTTCCCAATGGAATAATTCACCAACCATCTGCGGAATTCTGGAGGTAGAAATAGAAAATCAAATTAAAACTTCTTCATTTCTTTGAATTATTCATTAATTTTTGCAATCTCTGAATATTCTCTGGTATGACATTAAAAACTTTTGTGTCATTTCTGCGACTTGTAAGCGGTTGTTTACCTATTCAAGTATGCTGTTGATTAGCGGTTGTAACCAACTTTTTAACGTATCCGTTCAATAAATCGGGGCGAACTACCAGTTCAGAAACGAGTTTACGCCATTTGAGCCTTGTCACTGAGCGATTTCCTCAGGATTATTGAGCGGTTACAAAACCAATCTAAGTAGATGCTGCATTTATTTGAACTACCTATCTAGGGTTTCTCCCCGGTGGCAGGGCTACTCATAGACGCCATTTGAGCCTTGTTACTGAGCGATTTACCCAGGATTATTGAGCGGTTACGAAACCAGTCTAAGTAGATGCTGCATTTATTTGAACTACCTATCTAGGGTTTCTCCCCGGTGGCAGGGCTACTCATAGATGACACCTCTGCCAGCGAATATTTCTGAATCAAACTTATAACCGAGGGGATTGATATGGCAGACATTATTGGAGACAACAGGAATAACACTCTAATTGGCACGTTTGAGAATGACGCTATCCTTGGTCAGGGCGGTGATGATAACCTCTTTGGTCGGGGCGGCAATGATGACCTCTTGGGTGGGACTGGCAATGACTCGCTTAATGGCGAGGACGGCAATGACCTTCTCAATGGTGAGGAGGGCGACAATACCCTGCTTGGTGGGTTCGGCGATGATGTCCTCCTTGGTGGAGTTGGCAATGACCTGCTTGATGGCGAGGAGGATGACGATCAACTCCTTGGCAGAGGCGGTGACGACACCCTGCTTGGTGGGTTCGGTAATGATGCTTTCCTTGCCGGATCTGGCAATGACCTTCTCGAAGGCGGGGACGGAAATGACCGACTCGCTGGAGAAGACGGTGAAGACCAACTCTTTGGCGGGGAAGGGGTTGACACGCTCAATGGCGGGGCTAGCGATGACCAGATTGATGGCGAGGATGGCAATGACTTCTTGATTGGTGAGGCTGGCGATGACCGACTCCTTGGCGGGGCTGGCAATGACCGACTCGAAGCAGGGGACGGGGATGACCAAATCTCTGGTGGGACTGGCAATGATACTGCTGACTATTCAAATACCACTGCTGGTGTCACCGTTAACCTAGCGACTGGAACTGCCAGTGGAGGGGCTGGGAATGATGTCCTGTTTAATATCGAACAAGTCTTTGGTTCTGGTTTCAACGATTCCCTAACTGGCGGGCGCGGTAATGACACCCTATTTGGTAGAGGTGGCAATGACGTGCTTGATGGTGGAGTTGGCAATGACGTGCTTGATGGTGAAGTTGGCAACGATATTGTCCGTGGTGGGTTGGGCGATGACACCTTGCGTGGTGGGACTGGCAATAACCAACTCTTCGGTGGAGATGGTGTTGATACTGTTGATTATTTAAGTGCCACTGCCGGAGTCACGATTAACCTTGCCACTGGAACCGCTACAGGGCAGGGCAGGAATGATGTCCTGTTGGAGATTGAAAGAATCGCTGGTTCTAGGTTCAATGACACCATCTTTGGCGGATCTGGCAATGACTTCTTCCTCAGTGGTGGGGACGGGAATGACTCTGTCAATGGTGGGGCTGGTAATGACCGCCTCTTTGGCGATAACGGCAATGACACCCTCCTTGGCGGGACTAACGACGACTTTATCAATGGCGGGAACGGGAATGACTCCCTGCTTGGCGGTAGCGGCATTGACATTCTGCTTGGTGGGGCTGGCAATGACCAACTCGTTGGTGAGGACGGGAGTGACACTCTCATTAGTAGAGAAGGCAATGATACCCTGCTAGGCGGCAGCGGCAATGACATTCTGCTTGGTGGAGACGAGGATGACCAACTCGTTGGTGGAGGCGGGGATGACCAACTCTTTGGTGGGACTGGCATTAATACTGCTGATTATTTAAATGCCACTGCCGGAGTCACCGTTGACCTTGGCACTGGAACTGCCAGTGGGGGAGATGGGAATGATGTCCTGTTCAATATCGAGCAAGTCTTTGGTTCTAGTTTTAACGACTCCCTGATTGGAGGAGGCAGCAGTGATACCCTAAGTGGCAGAGGCGGCAATGACACCTTGCTTGGTGGGGATAGCGATGACTTTCTTGATGGTCAGGAAGGTAATGACCTCGTCTTGGGCGAGGATGGGAATGACAGCCTGTTTGGCGGGGCTGGCAATGACCTTATCGAAGGAGGAGAAGGCGATGACCGACTCCTTGGCGGGGTCGGGAATGACACTCTCCTTGGAGGCCCTGGAAATGATGTCCTCATAGGCGTTGATACTAACGGTTCTGATTCTCTTGGATTAGGGGAGGTTGATACCCTAACTGGCGGGCCTGGGGAAGATCAGTTCTTACTTGGAGATGCTACTAATGTCTTTTATGACGATAACAGTGGAAGTAGTGGTTTTGCAGACTACGCTACCATCAGTGGCTTCAACTCCAACGAAGATACAATCCAGCTTAAAGGAACACTGGCAGACTATCGGTTGCAGACTGTGGGAGCCAATACAAGGGTATTTCTGGACAAATCAGGGGGAGAGCTAGATGAACTCGTTGGTGTTGTGCAAGCATCGTCTTTGAGGCTTGATAGTGACGACTTCCTGTTCTACGAAAAAGAAGATGCTCGACAAGGAACAAACAACACACTAGCCACTGCTGAGGAGCTAGGTACTTTAACATCAGGTTCAGAAGTTAATACCTCTGCTCAACTGGCAACACTTCCAGGGAACAATCCTGATTTCGACTTTTTCACATTTTCTTTAGCTAACCCAGGAACTGTGACTATTAGCACGCCGAATTCCAGTGGTACCTTTCCAGTTCTCGGCCTATTTAATAGTGCTGGGAACTTACAGAGTTCCAGTACTTCTGAATCAATCACCGCTTCACTAGGGGCAGGTACTTACTCCATTTCAGTAAGTGATTTTGATTACTTCCCTCAAAATGGCGGAACTTTCAGTTCTGGTTTTTTTGACCCTGGTTCTTATACGCTAGGAGTCACTGTAGCCTAAAGACAAATGGTACTAAGAAAAGCGGAAACAGTTACCAATTAAGAAGTTTGCAGTTGTTTTCGTAATTCTTGTCGAGGTTTTGTCATGAAGGGGTAAGCTTTGGGGCAGCGTTTCTGAAGTGGTTCCCTGCGTGCGGGACGGTCAGTAACGACTTTGTGAACGATAATTTTGATTGTTCTGCTCATCTATCATTACTATCTGCTCAATAAATCGGGGCAACTACCAGTTCAGGAACGAGTTTACGCCAATTGAGCCTTGTCACTGAGCGATTTACCCAGGATTATTGAGCGGTTACCTTTATCCGTTGTGTGTGATTGGATAGTCTGCGATCGCTTTCCCGTTTCGGGAAAAATCGTGCCTGCGCTACTCTCCATTATTAGGTTTTTTTATTGGGGTGATCGCTTTTCAAAAGAGCAGAACTGCTGATATCAATGTCCTCTACCAAGATATTTATGAATGCGGGACTTTTGTTTGGCTGAATTTAGCGCAACAAGAACACTTCACTTCACTACCTGTGACCTACTTTGAACCCATTAATTGAGCAATCTGCTTTGAAAGCATAAAGCAAGCAACTTGCTCATCTTACGGTTACAGTGACAGTAGCAGCAGCCGCAATTTTTTATGTTCTCGTCCTCAGCAGAGACTAGCTTGATTTTATCCGCTTTTTTGGACTTTTTGACCGTCATCCTTCAAGGATGTTGCTTGCACAACTTCTCCAGCACGCAGCCCGTGACTGAGAATGTGAACCAGTGCTGTATCGCGTTGCTTTGTTTCTCCCAGCAATTCTAACGCTGACCAAACCTGTTCCATTTGTTCTGGGGTTAAACTCTGGGCTGGTGGCAGTGGTACTTTTTCCAGTTTAATTCTCAGTGTGGGATTAGTAGCAATAATGTCAGGATACGTATAGCACATCTATTTAAAAAAGCTTTTGAGTGCAGCAACTCCGGCATTGATGCTGCTTTTTGAAAGCGGTTTACCTGAATCAGTCCGCAGTTCATCCCGCAAATACTCTTTATATAGCGCGAAGTGACGTGGGCGTAGCTCATGATAGTGCAGCTCACTCCAAGCCAAAAACCGCTTCAGTTCACGTTCATAAAGCTTACGACTGTTCGGTGCAAGGTTATTGCTGCGTAAAAACTCTAGCACCTTTACCCACCGGATATCCGTTGCTGGTCTTCTACTCGCTGTGCGCCCAGTCAGCGATGCAGTCTCAGCGTCTAGGGGAATGAGTTTAATCGGAGGTAAATTATTTAGTTCAGGGTTATTCACCATAATCTTGCGCGATCGCATGAAATTGAAAGAGGTAAATTATTTAGTTCAGGGTTATTCACCATAATCTTGCGCGATCGCATGAAATTGAAAGTTTAGTATACACGAATTAGGGGTAACACAAAATAAATAAGTCAACATTATCTTTTATCCGACTAAAAATACGATTAAAACCAGTGGTTTTTACACACCTTTTTGTTCTAGCTATTAAAATAAGTTTATTAAGCTAGAACTAATTTGAAATTATGCCACGTAAGATATGTGGACTTGGCTTTGACTGTGCCTCAATGATGTTGCAACCGGGTATTGACCCTGGAGAATGCTTCAATTATAAAACCTGTGGAGCAGCTATTAAGTTGACTCCAGACGAGTCAATCGAACTAATTCGCGTGCGGGAGATTGCCTCTTGCCAACGGCAACAGGAGTGGGAACGCACAGAGGAAACCTTTAGAACCACGCGCCGCGAAGCGGCAGTGATGATGCTGATGTCGAGAGGTTGTCCTCAAAATGCACAATCGATGGGCGTTGCTGCACAAATGGAAGCGATCGCCGCCTGTGTTGAACAATTGCATCACAACTTAAATAATCTAGAAGGATGCTACATTGCTCCTGGTGGCTGTGAAATACATCATTATAATGTGAAACGCCCAAGTGGAGTTTATGGATACAACAAACTCACTGCTCCTGAGCTTATATTTGAACCATCCGAAAAACAGCAGAAAGTGAAAGTTGTTCATTTTGAATGAACCAACAACATGGGGTGAAGCAACATCTGTCTTCGAGGTGGATGATCCCAAACTAAAACGGTCACGGGTTGGCCTGTGGAAAAATCTGCATTTCCGTAAAGCGGCGACACGTTCGATGTCACTGATTAGAGTTGAACGTCTTGAACTTCAAGGTAATGAACGAGTGTCGAAACCTTTGTGGTTAGCTTGGGTAGGAGAAGAAATGCCTCCCTTAGAAGAAGTTTGGCGACTTTACCTGCGTCGCTTTACCATTGACCACTGGTATCGTTTTTTAAAACAACGCTTACATTGGACTGTTCCAAAGCTAAGTACTCCCAAGCAATGTGAGAGGTGGAGTGACTTAATGCCTCTAATGACTTGGGAGTTGTGGTTAGCCCGTGATATCGTAACTGACAATCCTTTACCTTGGCAGAAGTCTTTTGACAAATTGACCCCTGGACGAGTCGCTCAAGCTATGGGAGGAGTTTTTGCGGCGATTGGTACTCCAACAAGAGCACCCAAACCTCGCGGAAAGTCCCCTGGTTGGCAACCAGGAAGAAAGCGTCACCGTAAAAACCGATATCCCATTGTTAAAAAAACAGTAGCACGACCACCTAAAGAAGCATCTGTTGCTGTTTAATACCTAAGATTATTCATACTTTTGCTAAGTCTCTGATTAACTCAGCCCTGTTGGGTCATTTTGCATTGCTTACTCTAAACTCCAGTAGAAACCTTGAAGTTACGACACTTTCTTGAAATGTGTATTATTTGCTAGATAAGTCATCTTTGTAACGGATCATGTCAAAAGTTTGGTACTTGCTTGACTACGTGAAAGAGAAACTTTTAATGTTATTGGTAATATTCGATGCTTTAGCAATAACTTGCATCTTTAAATTAGCGAACGTTCCTGTGGTGGGGGTGTTCGCTTTCACTTGGTCAGCACTGGTTCCTTTTTGCTAGCGAAAGCACCTGCTTGCCTTAGCGCTGCACCAGGGCTAGGGAACCTATCCCACTAATAATATTTGTGCTACAAAGCTTAAGCTTATTGAGAACTGAAAACGAAAAATTAAGGTTTTCAAGCACATTTTACGAAAAGGAGTAGGGATTTTTAGAATAGTGGGATAGGTTCGGGTGAGCAAAGAACTCTTCTATAGCTTTGGTTAACCCAGCCGCAACAACCGGCTCGTGACAAGCGTAGACATAGATGGGCTGTTGAACGCCATTGACCAATCGCGTTTCTTGGCGATCGCCCAGATGCGGGTAGAATGTTCTCACCCAAGTACCCAAGTGTCCGCGATAGTGAGCGCCGCTCAGGGGGACTTTCTTTCCAAGTTCGCTCTCTGCAAAGTTCACAACCCCCAACCATCGTTCTTCTGAAGGGGTGAGCAATTTTCTGTTGTGTTCTGCCAGAAGATTCCCGGCATAGTCTTTGAATTGCTGTTCCATGTATGGGTTGAGTCTGCCACCAGTTAACTCAGCTAAAGTTTTCATGGCCAGGACAAGAGTATGCAATCGCTGTTCAACTGGGGGGAGGGTTGGTGTAAGGGGTTGTTCTTGTGGTTGAGTAACGGGTTTTATCCAGCCCATAATGTCTTGCATCCAGGCGCGAACACCGATACTTTCAAATGCTTCACAGGCTAATCTTGCTTGGAGGCTGCATCTTTTCCCCGCTTCATAACCGTAATAGTGAAGTATTGCGGCAACAGCTATATCAGGGATACCGGACTGCGACCAGCCTAAAATGTCAACACCTCCAAAGCCTTTACAGACAAGCTTTTCAACCATTTTAGAGCGAGAATTGTCAACGGCTGTTTTGAGACTTCTGAATAATCCAGCAGCATCAACCCCAGCTAATCTTGCTGTTGCACGAAGGCTAGCCTTACTTTGTCCATTAGAGTCAACAGTGATTTCTTGCTTTATCTGGTCGATGATTTGAGCGATTTCGATTTGTGACATAACTTTAGTTGGGTGATAACTTTTCGTTGTTGCTAAGAGAGAATTAGACATTCACGCGCACCAAACTTTTTTCACCAACCAGTGAGAAACGATTAGACTCATCCGCAAAACGTAAATGCTTACTGTAAGTGGGTTTGACGAATTTAGGTTCAATAGGCGATCGCTAACTTACTCTACGATAAAATAGGTGTT
>NZ_JACJQM010000157.1:0-9835 GCF_014696655.1 Nostoc sp. FACHB-888
TCAAAATTGATACCAATAAGCGACAAGTCTACAAAGCAGGTGAGCGGATTCCATTAACGGGTGTAGAGTACAGCTTACTAGAATTATTGATGAGCTATCCCGGTAAATCTTTTACCCGTGGAGAAATATTGCAGCAAGTATGGGGTTATAACGTAGAACAACATGCAGATACTCGTGTGGTGGATGTGCATATCTCACGCTTGCGCTTGAAGTTAGAAGATGACCCGGAAAATCCAGAATATATACTTACACTTGAGGAAGTGGTTACTTTTTTCAACGAATTGCTCAACTAGAGCATTAATCACGAAACCGCCAAATATCACTCATCACATCCACAACAGCAGAAAATGTCCCAAGTGAAAGTTGATACCGTACTCTGTGTCAACGGCAGTGTCCTAATGGTTTTTTACACACCAGGGCATTGCTGGCAGTTTCGGATTATCAGCCGCACGGGTGGGATATTCGGGGAACAAAAGTTGTACTACAGTGCGGAAACAGCTTTGAGGATTGGGTTAGAGTGGTTGCGGGATGAACGGTGATGAGTGCGTATATGCGATCGCCGCCATTGTAATAGTCTGCGGTGCTTCATGATAGCCTTGAGCGCATTTCAGTCTTGGGAACCTCACTTATGGTGGGCGGGTATGCCATCGCACATAATTGTCCCTGTGTGGAGTTATTCGAGGTGATGATGGTATGCCGCTTCAGTGGCGAATGGCAACCATTAATTGTCACGCATCTGAAATATCTCAGTAAATGTTACTCTTGCCCATCTATTAAGTTTTGATCGAAATTCAATTGAAATTACGACGGGTAATTGAAAACTTAGCTATTAACGCCGTGTTGTATCCCCAGTGGTGCTTTGGGCTGAGGCGGGCATAAATAAAGGAGTTATGGCAAGACCCGCTACTAGAATGCTAAAGCCAATAACTTTAGATATGTCCGAACGCTTCATAATTAGAACTCTGTTTTGGGATTCATACTTTATCAGTGTCAAGCTGAAACATACATCAGTCCAAAGCTACACATGACGCTGCTTATATAGTCCTAATAAAGTAGTATTTTACTTAAATGAAAGCGTCAGCAGAGTGAGATTTCATCCTTCAATGCTTCACTTTAAGCAACGATTGGGTTCTTCAGGAGGAACGAAACTCAGTTGGGATAGGGCACTCAACTGCCACTGCCACTTTTCAAAAGCTGGTTAGCAAATATTCACATAAAACTTACGCTAGCAACTAACACCACAGTCAGACGAAAAAAGTTGTTGGTTTAACTATAACAGGACTTATAAGCCTATATGTTCCCTATTTCAATATGGTAGTTAAAAAAGGAGTCACACAAGATAGTACTAATAAGCTTATCCTTGTCTGCGATGATGTTGCAGACAACTGCTTTTTCTTCCAAACTCTTTTAGAAATGGAGGGTTATGAAGTTGAAATTGTGGAGTCGGGAGCGGCAGCGCTAGCTTTCCTTGAATCAAAAATACCCGATCTACTTCTACTAGATGTGATGATGCCTGGCATGGATGGGTACGAAGTCGCTCGGCGTATTCAAAATAACCCGATTTTACAAATTCTAAGTATTTTGTTAATTACGGCAAACGAAGAAGCGTTTTTTAGAAAGGAGCCTGATGTCAAGGTGGCTGGAGTTATCCGAAAGCCCGTTGAGCCGGATGCATTAATAGGATATGTCCAAGCAGCTCTACAGCTTGGGCATTATTTATGACCAGAATCTCTTGATGAAGTAAGGTTGTTGGGGCTATTTCTTGCCCACACCCAAACCTGCAACCCCGCCCCAACGGGGCTTGGTAGGTCGGGTGTTAATAATTACACGAAATTAGCAAGGTACACCAAATTTATGGAAAATACGAGTTCCTTGGTCAGAGATTTACGAATTAGGAAAAAAATTTTTTTTGAACTACTTCAGCCTGAGAATAGAGGGTTAAAAGTTCTCGCCGTTGGGGAGGATTGAGAAAAACTTGTCAGCACAGAAAGGAAAAATCCTGGTAGTAGATGACGAAGTCGGCATCCGCCGAATTTTGCAAACACGTCTAGAAATAATTGGCTATAGTGTGGTTACAGCTAATGATGGTGAAGAAGCTTTATCAGCTTTTCGTCTTTCGACTCCTGATTTGATAGTTCTGGATGTGATGATGCCAAAGCTGGATGGCTACGGTGTCTGTCAACAATTACGGAGAGAATCAAATGTGCCAATCATCATGCTCACAGCTTTGGCAGATGTAGCAGATCGAATCACCGGGCTAGAGTTAGGTGCTGATGACTATATGACAAAACCTTTCTCACCCAAGGAACTAGAAGCCCGAATTGCTTCTATACTAAGACGGCGCTTTCACAAAACTGATGTCAACGTTATTCCTAACTCTCTTGTAATCCATGTGAGCGATCTCAAAATCGATATCAATAAGCGGCAAATCCATAAAAATGAGCAACGCATTCGGTTGACAGGTGTAGAGTTTAGCTTATTAGAGTTGTTAGTGAATCAATCGGGAAAGATTTTTTCAAGGGTTGAAATATTACAGCAATTGTGGGGCTTTGTACCAGAGATGAATACAGACACCCGTGTGGTAGATGTGCATATTTCACGATTGCGGACAAAGGTAGAATCCGATCCGAATAACCCAGAATTTATTTTGACAGCAAGAGGTAGTGGTTATTTTTTCCCACGAATTATTGATTCAGAACAGGAATAGCAGAAAAATATGAGTAAGCTTAATTTAACGCTCCGATAATAAAATGGAACCCCAATTCAACTTTTTTCAGCATTGGTATCCAGTTTCGCCAGTTGAAGACTTAGATCCCAACCAACCAACACCTGTGACACTTTTGGGAGTGCGTTTAGTTATCTGGAAACCTAAATCATCCCCAGATTTCCGGGTGTTTTTAGATCAATGTCCCCACCGCAAGGCTCCCCTAAGCGAGGGGCGTATTGATGAGAATACGGGGAATTTAATGTGTAGCTATCACGGTTGGCAATTTGATGAGCAAGGAATTTGTACTCATATTCCCTAAGCGGAAAATCCAGAAGTTGTTAGCAAGAATCAGGAAAATCTGTGTATAGCACTACCAACTCGTCAGCAACAGGATTTACTTTGGGTGTGGGCAGATGTAAAATCGAGCCAACAAGCGGCTAAGACACCGTTACCATTATCGCCGCAAGTAGATACAAGTAAAGGCTTTGTTTGGTCTTCCTTTGTGAGAGATTTAGAGTATGACTGGCAAACTCTGGTAGAAAATGTCGCAGATCCAAGCCATGTTCCTTTTGCTCATCACGGTGTGCAAGGCAATCGCACTCTAGCACAACCTATACCAATCAAAATTTTGCAATCAACAGCAAATATAATTGAAGCAGCAACAGTTGGACGTTTTCAAACCACAATTACTTTTGAACCACCAAGTCGTTTAGAGTATGCCATCAAGTTTGGAGATAGCCAAAAGCAGGTTGGACTTGTAACCTATTGTCTACCAGTAGAGCCGGGAAAATCACGTATTGTCGCTCAGTTTACCCGAAACTTTGCCAAAACACTGCATAGTTTAATACCCCGTTGGTGGGATCATGTCAGTGTCCGCAATCAAGTTCTAGATGGAGACATGGTGTTGCTACAGCAGCAAGAATACTTTCTCCAACAGCAACAATCATCCTCTGATTGGAAAACAGCATATAAGCTACCAACAAGTGCAGATAGGTTAGTGATTGAGTATCGCAATTGGTTTGATAAGTATTGTCACGGACAGCTACCGTGGAATGAAGCCAGAATCAGTGTTGCAACAACCAGAAAGCTCAATGAAAATCGTGAACAAGTTTTGGATCGCTACAAACAGCATACGCAGCATTGTAGTAGCTGTCGCGGGGCATTGAAAGTTGTACAACGTTTGCAGGTAGGTCTATTGATATACTTTGCAATTGTTGTTAGCATTGTTGCGCTCCTTCCCGAAGCATTAAAAATGAAGCTGGGTTTACCCCTGGTTATGACAGCATTACTAGGTCTAGGAGGTTATGCTTGGTTGAAAATGTGGTTAAGTCCGAGGTTTTACTTTCTAGACTACATCCATGCCCGAAGATAGCAATCAAAGATTGGCTATAACCCGAATGTGTTTACTGTTGGCGTTTATCGTAAGGTAGGGCTTGTTAACTGTGGTCATCTTTGAGTGTTGGCGATCGCTCCGTTGCCCACAGCCACTCCTGATTCGGTAGAATACGAGTGTTTATGATCAAGGAAGTTCCTACAGCAGTATCCTAATGGTTTTTTACACGCCAGGGCATTGCTGGGAATTCCGTATCATCAGCCGCACGGGTGGGATATTCGGGGAACAAAAGATTTATTACACGGCGGAGACAGCTTTGAGGATTGGGTTAGAGCGGTTGCGGGATGAACGGTGATGAGTGCGTATACGATCCAAGATCAGCATTAATGGCAAGAGACAATCGTTTTTTAGGAAGGTGAATTTGCTCAAAATTTACCCTCATGCGATCGCATCTCAAGAATGATTTCGAGTCAACTGGAGTAAGATGGCTTCAAGACTTTGTAGCGCAGCGTTGGTAGTGCGTTGGTGTTCTTGAAAGTTACGTTGATGTTCTTCAAAGTTACGTTGATGTATTTCGTGGCTATCGCGTAACTCAAGTAGTACATCATCTAAGATTGCACTTCTGGCCAATACACGATTTACATTATCGGTAAGCAAATCTAATTGCTGTTGAGTATTGGATTGTCTCTCTGCTAGTCCCAATACTATTTGTTCAAGTCGGTCTAGTCTGCTAGGGAAATACTCAGGCGTGTCGGTCATATTACTTTCGTTAGTCCTCTACTAGGGATTATATAAAGTTGTGACATAGAATTGCACGTTATTTTAGCAGCAGTCTCCAGGCTGAACAGACTTTTACTATTAGACTACTAGTTTTGCTCAGGGCAAAAACCATAAGATGACATCTAATCTATAAGTTGTGCTTCTCTCAATTGTAATCGTTGCTATTAGGATCTGACAGTTGAATCATCTCGGTAAAACGTGAATACTTAACCGCATCGGTAAGGGGATAATCTGCCGATACTGCAATTAACCCAATTTTTAAATCCTCGAAATAAATCACACCCCCAATACGTCCTGCAATTTGGAAAGCTCCATGAAATAAATGATATCGAGCGATGTAAATCAGCAAAAAGTCACTAATCTTTATTGCCCTATCAAACATCTGCTGACAAGTTTTTTGAAGGACAGCATCTAGGTATTCATTATCGGCAGGTTCACCCAGGTCAGTAAATTCCGGTTGATCCGCAAAATGATCCATATAAAATAGCCAGATATCGGACAAGTCTGCGTCATTCGTGAGTTTTCGCTTAAGTTCTTGCAATTGGTCGATATTCATATTGTGAATATTGAGTAGATGGGATAAACAGACAGTACTGTTAAAAGTTATTAATTATTTTTGCATTAATGGGGGATAAAGAATTGCCACCAAAGGTTTCTAGCAAATGGTGGGGGACACTGTTTTCACAAAATGCCCCGGACTAATCTTTGTCAGACCGAGATTTGATGTTTACCGAGATATTTCCGCAGCAATCCATGCCATGTTCAAACGCTACAGTGATTTAGTGGAAGGGGTTGCACTAGATGAGGCATATCTAGATGTCACTGAGAATAAGCAAAACATCACCTACGCCTCTACGATCGCCTCCGGCGGGCGGTTACGCCATCGCAAGACACATCAAAACTGCAATTGTCCAAGAAACCCAACTGACGGCAACCGCAGGTGTGTCAATTAACAAGTTTCTTGCAAAAATGGCATCTTTCTCAGAACAAACCGAATGGATTGACAGTGATTTTACCCCAGGATGCGATGCCGTTCGCGGAGCGTCTCGTAGAGAAGGCGGGCGCTCGCGCCATCGCCTTTGTAAAGAAACTGCCGATTGAAAAGTTCCACGGCATTGGAGAAGTGACGGCGGCGAAGATGCACTCACTCGGCATTCATACTGGGGCAGATTTGAAGCAGCGTTCGTCGAAGACGTTGCCGAAGGCATCGCTTAGTGAGTTAACACACCACTTTGGGAAAGCTGGGCAATATTACTACAAGATTGCCAGAGCAGAAGATGACCGCCCAGTTGAGGCGAATCGGGTTCGCAAATCGATTGGTGCAGGAACCTCATTTGCACAAGACTTAAGCGATGTCGGTCAAATGTTGCAAGAACTCGAACAGATTGCCCAAATCGTCGAGCAACGGTTAGAGCAGCACGAAACACGGGGACGCACATTAACTCTGAAAGTCAAGTTTTCTGACTATCAGCAGATAACCCGCAGTAAGACAATGCTTGCTCCCATCAGTGAACTATCCACGATTTTTGAGATAGCTAAAGCACTGTTTGAGTCGATTGATCTGGAAAACCGCAATATTAGGTTGCTGGGTATTTCCTTGTCTAACCTTGATAACACCAAAGAAACCCAAGTTATTCAATTGCCACTATTTCAAAATGCAGGCATTATATTTTAGCTTAGGTATAGCTTACACTTGTGTGTCTGAACTGTCTCCCAATTCTTGTTGTAATTGGGATAGTTGATTTTTTAATGCTTCACCAGTGTGAATATAACTGAATTTCTTTCACTCTACATTTGACGATTTTGGACTATGAGCCATACTAAAAAAAGGCTCATGATTTCAGCAATCACTAACTATATTCTATATTTTCAAGCAGCCATTTGGCTAAGGGATAGTTGAAAATGAGTTGACATGATTGGTGAAAACTTATGGTTCTTCAGTACCTGTTATGCCAAATTATTAGTTAAAACTCAAAACTTGACTTAAAAATAAAGGTCAAAAGCCCAAATCATTGCCAAAACCCTAAAATGTTAGTATAAAGCCTTCATTTTTATTGAATAGCAAAGGTTTCAAGGTTTTATCAAGCCAAATTAGCATAATATGTAATGAAGAGCCAAACTTATTAGTAGGGAGGTGAAGTCATGAACCAGTCTCATGAGGAAGACAAAAATAAATTCCTTGACCCTCGTGGTCACTACTACGGACAAGTTAAACCAGAAAACTTACTGTTTAATGCTAACTTGCAAGAATTTTGTACGGTAACAAATTAAATGGCATTGAGACAAATTCCTATCATCAAGCTAACGCTTACCTACTTGATGAGGTTTGCAACAATTTGTGTTGGCATAGCCTGTAAGTTCTCTGCGCTGCTTCTAAGTTGAACGCTAGAGAGTTCAGGCTTCACATCCTCAAGGACATTAATTTGGCACTGCGACAAATAAAAAGTCACTGTACAAAAGCGATGAATGAGCAAAAAGTTAACAATGCAATTGTTTGGCTGCAATGAGGATAAATATACCCTGCTTTTGTTCTCAATAAGCCAAATATGTCCCAAAATAAAACATTCGTTTTGTTCGCTATGCAGCTAGAACAGGAATTTTACTTAGCTGCATTTTTAAACCATGTTTTGGGCGTAACGTTAATGATGGTTGAAGCACAACTGGATGGTCTGGTTGTAATGTCAAACTCCACAAGCGTGCAATAGTCGCTAAGAGTAAAGTCGCTTCCATCATGGCGAATGATTTACCAATGCATATCCGTGAGCCGCCACCAAAGGGAAAGTAGGCAAATGTGGGTAGTTTTTTTTGCAAATTATTTTCCCAACGTTCTGGCTCAAAAACACTTGGATTTTCAAAGAATCTCGAATCTCGATGCATCACCCACTGACTTATGAATACAGTTGTACCAGCTTTGATATTATGTCCTCCAAGAACACAGTTCTGCAAGGAAACTCGACTTATTGCCCATGCAGGTGGGTACAGCCGCATTGCTTCCATAACAACCTTCTGCGTATAGGATAAAGAATGAATATCTGAAAAAGTTGGTATACGGTTTCCCAATACTGTTTTTAATTCAGAATGCAATTTTGCTTGTACTTGCGGATGCTGTGAAAGCAAAAACCATGTCCATGTCATAGCATTAGCTGTTGTTTCGTGCCCTGCCAAAAACAGAGTCATCACTTCATCTCGCACTTGCCGATCCGTCATACCAGTTCCATTATCTTCATCTCGTACCTTTAGTAACAGTGAGAGTAAGTCGCCGATATCTTTACCGCTTTCTCGTCGCTCGTTAATAATCTTATAAACTATGATATTTAGTTGTTTAGTCGCTCGTTCATATCGGAAGTTACTAGGAGTAGGTATCCAACTTGGGAGTAGATATTGATTGCTAAGTTGGTTATTAAAGTCCATTACCGCGTCCAATGCCCTCTGTACGCCAAAAACTTCATTTCTAATATCAAAACCAAATAGCGTCTTTGACACTATTTTTTCTGTCAACGACATCATATCTTGATGAATATCACGGACTTCCCCATTTTGCCATTGCTCAACTAATTGATTAGTATAAGAAACCATTACATCAGCATAGGCTGCAATTCGCTCAAGATGAAAAGCCGGCTGTACTAAACGGCGTTGACGTTGCCAAAACTGACCTTCACTATTAAGTAAGCCGTTGCCTAAGAAGCGAAGTCCACGTCGGTAAACATTACTTTTGACAAAGTTGGGCTGCTGGGTAACTAAGACTTGCCCAATCAAATCAGGATGATTAATCATCATCGCTGGAAAAGGCCCTAAATCAAAGCGGAAAATGTCGCCATACTTACGTGCGGATTCTGTGAAAAAGGTTAGCACGTCTCTATTGATTTCAGGGAGATTACCAACAAGAAAATGTCCTTTAGGCCCAAGTGGAACTTGTGATGTATACATAAATAACTAGAGAAAAAATACCTTTTAAAAACTGTTATCTTCTTGTAATAATTTAGATGCGGTGGAAGTCCTTCGCTTTAGACATGAGGCTAAGGCGCAGGCGATTAAAATCGCCGTTTTAAAATCTATCTAACATTTAATTGCGATTATGCTAGTTGCAAACCCTTCTAGCCTATGGTTTACCTGGTTGTTTCAGCCTTTACCTTCAGGTAGATTTTGTTCTTGACTGTTTTTGAGGTTATGGTATTTAAATAGATTGAACGTAATTAGGCTCAGATTGCCCCCTCAAGACACGCCAGCGTCAGCCTGACACCGCCGCCAACCCCGGCAGCCGCCCCCCCGATAGAACTCCTGCTGTAAAAGAGACAGAACACCCAAAATTCCCAACCCCGACCAATGGTGATCGCCTTCTTCACAAGACCTCTTGCAAAAGTCTTTTGTTCATTCACTGTATCGACTGAATCATCATTTAATAAAATTGCCCCAGCTATGACCTATGCTGTCAAGGGATATCAGGAGATAGCCGCAGTGATGAAAGTAGGTTTTGGAGTGATTGCCCTCATACAGCGTTTCATGCGATCGCTGCCCTTGAGCAGTTCTAGGAGCAATGCACGAATATAACCTATGCTGTTAAGGAATATCAAGAGATAGCGACAGTGATGAGAGTAGGTTTTGGAGTGATTGTCCTCATGCAGTGCTTCATGGGATCGCTGTAGGCAAGATTTGCAGCACTTGTACAGCGGTCATAAGAGAATACAGCGCTTTAAGCGTTTGAAAGCTGTTGTAAATTAAATTTAGTTTAAGCTGACGGCAAGCTTTATGCATTACTCAGTGACCAATAGGAACAATCAGCCGAGTTTCTTCAGCTATAAGAATAAACTTCTCTGGAGAAACAAATCCTTGTTGCGGGTGCTGCCAACATACTAGAAATTTGAAACAAGTTGCTGAAGGGGAATACGAATAATAAACTCAGCACCAACTCCTGGCTGGGAAATGCATTCTAAAGAACCGCCATGTTTTTGTGTGATAATTTGGTAACTAATAGCCAGTCCCATCCCTGTACCTTGTCCAACAGTTTTGGTGGTAAA
>NZ_JACJQM010000158.1:0-9791 GCF_014696655.1 Nostoc sp. FACHB-888
TTGTAACTTACTAGCAGCAATTTATAACTATGAGTTAAATTTAGCAATTCCAAAATGCAAACCCTTGACTATAACATAAAAGTAATTTTGCAAGAGGTCTATTAAATTTTTAAATATTGTTAATTCGATGCACAGAAATTAGACTTAATTTTTAGCCAAGCTGAGGAGTAAATGCTATGAATACTGAACCTATTGCTATCATTGGGATTGGATGCCGTTTTCCGGGTGCTATCAATCTTGAAGCTTTTTGGCATCTGCTCTGTAATCAAGTTGACGCGATCGCTCCTATTCCCTCTGAACGCCAAAATCTACATTCCTGCTTTATTCCCGATCCGACTTCATCGAAAGCACAACTGGTACAAGGTGGTTTTTTAGAGCAAATCGATCAATTTGACCCACAGTTCTTTGGCATTGCTCCCCAAGAAGCTGTCAGCATCGATCCTCAACAACGGCTGTTACTAGAAGTTACGTGGGAAGCGTTGGAAGATGCCGGGTTAATTCCTCAAAAACTCGCAGGAAGCGCAACGGGAGTTTTTGTGGGTATTGCCGGCTCCGATTACTACGAAATGATGGCTTCGGCACGCACGACAAATAGCTATGCAGTGACTGGCAATCTCAGCAGTGTTGTTGCTAACCGTATTTCCTACGTGCTTAACTTGATCGGGCCAAGTTTGTCAATTAACACAGCTTGTTCCTCTTCTCTAATGGCAGTTCATCTTGCTTGTCAGAGTCTGCGTAGTCAGGAATCTAGTTTAGCCTTAGCCGCAGGTGTGAACATCACGCTATTCCCTGAAGTGACAGCAAGCCTAACAAATGCAGGGTTGATATCGCCTACAGGACGTTGCAGAGCATTTGATGCTCAAGCCGATGGCTTCGTGCGGGGTGAGGGAGTTGGAGTTGTGGTGTTAAAGCTGCTGTCTCAAGCACTGGCAGACGGCGATCCGATTTATGGGGTGATTCGGGGTAGTGCAGTCAACCAAGATGGGCGCAGTCATGGACTGGGTGCTCCTAATCTACAAGCACAACAGGCATTACTGCGGCAAGCTTATCAATCTGCCGGAATTTCACCAAGTTCAGTACAGTATGTCGAAGCACAAGGTGCTGGAACTCTGTTGGGGGATACGATCGAACTCAAAGCCCTGGCAACTGTTTTGGGAAAAAATCGTCCTCCAGGAGACAAATGTCGAATCGGTTCCGTCAAAACCAACATTGGACATTTAGAAGCAGCCAGTGGAATTGCCGGATTGATTAAAGTGGCGTTGTCTCTCAAGTATGGACAGATTCCGCCAAACTTGCATTTTCAGCAGCCAAATCCGAATGTGGCATTAGATAAACTGCCATTGCAAGTGCAGCAAAACTTGGAGCCTTACAAGAGCGATCGCCCCTGCATTGCAGGCGTGAGTACGTTCGCCTTTGGCGGCACAAACGCTCATGTCGTGATGGAAGCTTCCCCCGATTTGGTTGTGGAGCCTTATAAGACCGATCGTCCTTTACATCTGCTGACTCTATCTGCCAAAACAGAAACAGCATTGCGATCGCTAGCCCAGCGTTATCACGAGTTTTTAGTTAATCATCTTGATGTGTCAATTGCCGATGTTTGTTTTAGTGCCAATACTGGCAGAACCTCATTTAATTATCGGCTGGCTGTGACTGGGAACTCCTCAGCACAAGTTGCAGAACGTTTGGAGGCGTTTGCTTTATCTGGGCAATCCGCTGAGTTGGTAAGTGGTTTGGTGAAGCCAAAGAAGGTTCCAAAAATCGGATTTTTGTTCACTGGCTTAATTTACGACAAATTAGAACTGGATCGTCAACTGTACGAACAAGAGCCAGTTTTTCGCCGAGTCATTGATCGCTGTAATGCGATCGCCGAGCCGTTGCTTGGAAAATCTCTTCTCGACGTTCTTTATATCTCTGCGGCTGAGGAAACTGCCATCGATACTGTACGTTCGCTCATTTTTGAAGGCAAGAGGAATTAATGCCTTGAGGGGAAAGGAATAGGGCGATAAGGAGTAATAGCACGATTTTCCGTTAGTCTGTAAGACAGATTCTGGAGAGGAGTGTGCGTATGGCAATAAACCAGCAGGTAAAAATTAGTTCTGAGCGAATTGATGATATTCCGGTAATAGTGGAATGGCTAAAAAAAATGGAGATAGCCAAGTGTATTGACCAAAAACTCACTCCACCACACGGAAATCACAAAGGACTGAGTTACGGACAATTGAGTGTATTGTTATTGACATATATAATCACCCAGTCAGACCATCGGTTGTCGGCGGTGGAACCCTGGATAGAAGCAAACCGAAAAATTTTAGAGCTAACTACGGGGTGGTCGATAGGGAAAAAAGATGCCACTGACGACCGACTGGCAAGGGTAGTCGAAGAATTAGGCTTGCAATCAGAGGCGAGGCTGGAAATAGAAGTAAAGTTAGGACGACATCTGATTCGTGCCTACGAATTACCAACAGAAGTGGCACGAACTGATACAACAAGTTTTAGCGTGAATCATCAACAGGACGAATCAGCAAAAGATTGTCTACTGTGTTATGGCTATTCCAAAGACAAGCGTCCAGACTTATTGCAATACCGTCAGTTGTTGGGCACCCTCGACCCAATGGGAATGCCGTTGGTCAGCGCCACCCTAGAAGGTAATGGAGCCGATGACCCATTATATTTACCAACATGGCAAAAATTAGTAAAAGTAATTGGACACAAAAAATTTGTCTTCATCGCTGATTGTAAAGCTTCGGCAATTGCAACTCGCGCCCAAATTGCCGCAAATGGGGGTGTTTATTGCTTTCCTGTGTCCATGAGTGGGCAACACCCCCAATATCTTAAGCAATGGGTACTCGACCCACCAGCAGAAACTGTAGAGATTCGCTTACCGCGACAAGATGAAGAAGAACCTGCTGTGGGAAAAGGCTTTGAAGTAGAGTTAGGCAAGTTTTGGTTCAACGCAGAAACCAACAAGTGGGTACGCTGGCACGAACGCTACTTGGTAGTTTATTCCCAAAGCCTTGCAGCATCTACTATCCGTGGACAACAGCAACGCATCTTGACTGCAAGAACGGCTCTGGATAAATTAGCAGCCAAACCAGGAGAAAATCGGGGAGAACTCACCCAGAAAGTAGAAAACATCAAGAAGCGCTATCGTGTCAACGATTTTTTCTCAACCACTATCATAGAAGAAACATTTGTGAAAACTCGTCATGTCGGACGGGGACGACCATCAAAAAATTCGACCACTGAGTCCGTAACGAGTATTTGTCTTCAACTTCATATCCAGCAAATTGATGATGCGATTAAACTTTCACAAACCTTGGCTGGATGGCGATTGTATGTCACCAACGCCCCGACCATTCGACTGACCCTACCACAGGGTGTCATGTATTACCGGGATGAATGGCTCTTGGAGCGTGGGTTTCACCGTTTTAAAAGAGGTTCTTTACCAGCCTTACCTATTTACTTCCAAAACGAAGACCGAATCACTGGCTTGATGTTCGTGTTGAACATAGCTTTGCGCGTATTTACCTTGATGGAGTTTGTGGTACGTCAGGCTCTCCAGCAAACGCAACAATCTCTGGCTGGTCTTTATGATGGCAATCCAAAGCGAAAAACTAATCGCCCTTCTGCGGAGCGAATGCTTCAGGCTTTTTGTCACCTTACTCTCTATTATCTTCCTGATTCTAGCATCTTCATCACACCTCTGTCCGAGCTTCAAAAACAAATTCTCTCCCTCATGAAAATGCCTGAGTCCCTTTATCAGCTAGATTCGGAGTCCGGCAAGACATAATTACGTCTTACCCCGTTCCACTCAGTACTCTATGACTTGAAGACACCCAATTGAATGGGACATTTCAACATCAACCTCAACCTCAACTTCAACCGTATATTACACCGCAAGCTGAACTGGAGATCATGCTCATCATCCATGTATTACACCGATGTGCCGATATTCTTGCACTCTTTGGGGTGAGTCGTTTCCTTGCCATGTATTACACGGAACGTCTGCCTTCCACTGTCCGTGTCATACACTGTTAATCTGACAAACCCTGACCCAAGTATTACACGGTATCACCAACATCAGATCCACAATCACGTTGAAATCTTACACAGTCAGGCATTAATTCCTCTTACCCTTCTTAAATGAGCGAACGTACAGACCTGAAACTGAATTTTCAACCAACAACGAAGCAGAATAACCCTGTTTTACCTGCCTCTGAGTTTGATTAGCGATCGCTGAAGTTGAAGATTTTTCAATTTGGGCAGGCGACGCGGCGGAACAAGTGCCTTCAGAACAGTCTCTCACTTCCTCACCACAGTCCTGCTTTTCAGCCAACAACGTTCGCGCAGCGTCTCGTAGAGAAGCAGATTCACCCTGTACAGCATCTACAAGCGTTAGCGTCGTACAGTCTGTTACCGCAGGTAACTCTTCCTCCTTCTCTGACACGCCTTGAACAGTCTGAGGCGACGCGACCCTCAAGGGCGCGTGAGCCGTCTCCTCCAAGAGTGAATTTCCTGTAAGCGTGTCAGAGACACAGTTCACGAACTCTTTTGAAGAGTTCGTGAACTGTTCCTGAGCAGTTTGTGAGGTTTCCTGGAACCCTTGCTCTGACTGGTTTTTACCTAAAATAGATGCTTGATTTAAAGCACGCATTTCTTCAGAGCCAGCATCTATCTCTGAATCCACAGCATTTGGTTCTCGTTTTTCAGAATTTGGTTGCTGGTTTTCAGCATTGGCTTTCTCCCAAAATTCCTTCATCCGGCTACCATGCAAATTCTGCACCATCCACTTCACTGTCTCCCGTCCGTCCTGTATAGATTTGTCGGGCTTAAAAATGAACAACCCGCTTTCAGAGAGAATTTTCTTCGCAGAGATAAAAGTACTGTACCCCAAAGCCGTAGATAAAGCCATCCACCGGGAACCATAAGGGTCAGCCGTCCAACACTCCTGCCACAATTGCGTAACTGAAGGCTTTTGCTGCGATGCCCACAACATGTCTTCGATGGGAATAATCACATGAAGCCGCTTGTACGGGGATTGTGCTTTAGTAGCAGCAGCCTTTTTGAGCTTGGGTCTTGTAATCGTTGCGGTCATTTTACTATCTCCTGTTTATATTGACGCACGGAAATTTCCCCCACTGTGATGCGGGGTTTGGTACTTATATTTGGTCGTCTAAAAAGTCACCGATACACTGAAAGCCTATTCAGGCTGCCAGAATCGCAATTCGTCTCGGAAATACCTATCAGTCTTTTTCGATTGCTCCTTCCAGCAATTCCAAGCTACTATCAACTCTTCGCCTAAATCCTCTACAACTTCACCCCTTTCCACATACAAAGTACGGTAGGGGTCAGCGTGAGCAACGATAGAACCAACGCCAATAGTGTCCGGTTGAGAGGATGTGTTCTGGAGAGTAGTAATTAAATCAGTCTCTTGAGTGGTCAATTCCCCCCAGTAGTCCTGCTTGATTACCTCATACTCTTGCGCCACTGCCCAATAGTCCTGCCAGCTACACCCCGGTTTAGCTAGCACTGCCCTAACGTCACTCACTGCCTGGGGCAGCATTTCCAGTTGTTCGGCACGATAAGCGATCGCAGTTGGTGTAGGTTCACTCCCTAAAATGATTGCCGCAGCTTCGAGGGCTTGGGTGTTGTTCATAGCACTGGCTAAGTTCTTCAACGCCATACCCATGAGCCGTAAGCATTCCTGAGCATTCTCTTTGGGTGGTTCGTGGGCCAGCGATCGCAAATCAATGGTTTTCTCCAGTGCTTGCTTCACCTGTTTATTCAAGGCTTTGGTCGCTTGTTGGGTCATGGTATTTCCCCACTGTTGGGAAGGGCGCTGTTCTACGGCGTGTTCTAATTCCTGAATGCGCTGCTGGAGTTGTTGATTTTCAATTTCTAGTTTCCGTAACCCCTCCATCTCATCCAGCCGTTGCTGTAACTGGATATTTTCTTCTTTCTGTTGTTTAAAGAGTTGTTGCAGAGATTGGATTTGTTCTTGTACTTGTTCTTCTGCTCTGGCTGTGGCTTCTGACTGTAGCCCAATTCTCAATTCCTGGGAAAGTCGCTCTAGTTCCTGTTTATGGCGTTCTTCAATAGCAGCGATCGTTTCTGTATATTCTGCGGGGTAAGTGCGCTCTCTGGGAAAGGGAACGCTTGGGGCATCTAAATCAGCATTGTTGATCAACAACTTCTCGCCATCAGCAAAGGTGACAATCTGCTGCCAATGATTTGGAGCCGAAGCCTCAATGGTTCCCTCTTCCCCATAACGAGGATGTGATTCTTGTGAAACTGTGACTTCAGCTTTTTGAGGAACCACTGGTTCTTCAACTTTGGGAACCATTGGTTCCTGAATAGATTGCTTTTTGCGTGGAAGTTGAGGAACCACAATATTTACAGCAGCCGCAAAGTCTGAAACACTTGGGTCAGGGCTATTTTTGAGAGCGATCACTACAGCTTGTTTTAGTTTCTCTGGTTCCTTGACTAGCCGTAGTAGTGGACGGGCTTGACGCTCGTTTTTAATGTGTCTGCCCAATTCGCCAACTGCGTCTATGACCTTTTTGGCTCCTAGCAGTTGGTTGATTCGTCGGTATCCACCCCAGGCGTATAACTCACGCTGGCAGTATTCTTCAAAGTTTTTATAGCCAGCTTGCAGGTAAAGCTGCTGTTCTCTCATCTGGAGGATTTCATCTACCGCTTGCCACTCGAATAGGTCGATGGCGGTGAAAGTTTCCTGGATGCTGGCGTTGACAACACTGTAATCGAGTACTGTTGTCTCTTCTCTGTCTAGTGTCAGCATATTTCTTGCTCACTACGGTAAATGCTTGAAAGTTGGGGTGTTGCAGTTTAACCAAAGTGAACAAGAGCAGCTGATTTGGAAGGTTTTTCCAAAAATATGTCAGCATTATAATTAGCTCACTTTGTGATCAACGGATTGAGCAGGCGATCGCATAGCTTTGACCGGCAGCGATCGCTTTTACTAAGCAGCAGACAAAGAGGACTGAGTTTGAGTATCTGTTGAGCGGGGATTTTTCTTCTGGTTCAGTGAGCTGCGTCCGCTATCACCAGGAACCTCAACAGAAGTAGGTGTCCCTGAATCTTTGGTGTAACTAATTAAATCTGTGGGAGTAATTTCTCCTTGCAAGTCTTGAGCTAAGTAATTTAGGGCATTGCATAATCTGTTTAAAGATTCACCATCTAGCCGTGGCATAGTCTTGGCTTTTCGCAAGTTAGCTATGGAGTTGTGGCTAACTCCCATTGTTTTAGCAAGGTCGCCAGCCCTAATGTCATACCTTGCCATAAGTTCTTTTAATCTCCATCTAATCAAGGTTTGGTTCACAAAATCAACTCCTTAAGCTTACTTCTATCCAGTATATACTACAAACTTCAAAGCTAAAGCTGATATTTATCATATTTAAACTTATAAATATCAGCCTAGACCTATTGACAACTAAAAAATCTCAGGGTAGACTTGTAATTACAACAAAAGTAAACCGCCTGCACCCGAACGCAAAAAGGGATTGCAAGTTTAACCAGTCACAGATTTGATCAACACAAAACATAGATTTGAGAAACAAGAACCTCCCGTCGTATAGCACAAGGTACGCCAGGTAAAGTCGGGTGGGGGAGATACTCAAGATCACTCAATAAATCCACTCATACTGCAATTAGGGCAACCGCTCAATACCTTCTCTAGAGCCTTGTGCTGTGAATTTTTGCTAGACAATAGCTGAAAATTACAAATATGAGGCTACGCCAAATCTTTTTGAGAGCGTTGTGCTAAACCACAACGTTGTTTGCACACATAACAAAGACGACCGCGACTGTCTGGACAACTTCTGCGATCGCCTTTTCCCCTATCACGGAGATCAATATTATGACCTACATAACACTAACACAGCAAGCAATCATCGGTTCTTCTGTTGATGAGCAAGCCCTAGCCCAAGCAGAACTAAACCACCACCTCGAATCCCAAGCCGAAGCTGTAGCCCCAACCCAAGACCCTCTCACCAGCAGAGATCGCCGCATCATTGGCGAGATTATCGAAGTGGAACCCGAATCCGTCCGTACCATCTGGATTGAAGGCGGAATCACCGTATGGGTGCAGTTATTCGGTGGCGGACGGCTACCCTTTGACCGCAACTGGTTCGCTACAAGAGTTGCAGAAGTAAAAGCAACTCTACCAAAAACCCCACGGGAACGGAATGAACGATTGAGCGATGAATTGGAAGAAGCCTGCACAGCTTTCGGTCTGTACCACGGTGAGATTGACTGGCTTTCGTTCAGCACTAAACTTTACCGAGACGGGCATTTTGTTGGCTTCGTCGGGTGCAATCACCAAAGTTGGTACGCAAGACCGAGACAGTACGGGGTGAATCGGGTTGCTGCCAGTGCAAAAGATGTGATTGCGTCGTTGGGAGTCCGAATGGCAGTAGCGGCGTAGGTTGCTGGAAGTGAGAAAGGCGATTGCACACCAAGAGAAATGCGATCGCCACCTATATGCAATTACAGATAATCATTACACATAGCCCAGCAAGTAACATCACACTTTCAGATCGGGGTTTCTATGACTGCCAAGAGAATTTTGTGCTACCTCCAGCAGATGCGAATACAGAGGCGTAAGAAATTCCTCTGGAAGTCAGAAAAGGCGATTGCAGTTCAAGAGTTATGCTCCCGCCTCCATAACAAATTTAAACAATCGAAATCATCATGGCACACAGAATATGATTAGCCCATTTTCTCCTGAAGAAGACCAGTTAAATAATCCTCTACAGAAAATTCTCCTCCCTCCAACAGACCCCAATGCAGAAGTGCAAGAGATTCCTCCCTACAAACTCGTATACGTAAATGGAGCTTGCCCCAGAGTTTATCGCGTGTACAAAGGTTATTCCATGATTGGGGTGATATTTCAACACATCACCCACTGGTCTAACGCAGTAGATAAGATTCGATATGCCGAATCGCTGGATGCAGCAGTTGGATTAAACGACTTCATGGTGATCACAGGTAGATTAACAGCAACTACAGAAAAACCAGCTACAGAAGAAGAGTTACTAGATATTGAATTTGATGCACTGACGAGTGAAGAATGGGAGCGGTTAAAGAAATACGTACCAACGCCAGAAACTAGCGATTTAGTAGCAGCGTAAAAAATAGGTGGGCATTTGGCCTACCTTAAGGCAAGGAGGTATAAAAATGAAATTAATTTTGCATTTTGAATTTTGCATTTTGAATTGTTCTGTCATAAATAGCTAAGTCGAACACTATCCAGTATCAATGCAATTTTTAACAACAACAACACAATTATGGAAACCATCAAAATCAACAACAGCGTTTTTCTCATTCCACCCAGCCAACCAAAACTACAAGCGAATTGCGCTAAAGAGTACGGGCAATTTCTTCTCGATTGTCCGCCAAAACTGACGATTCTAGAAGCACAAGCAGGAGGATATCTCATACAAGGACAGAATCAAACAACAATGCCACAAGGTAAAAAACGGTAAACACTACTTTTGCTGATGTGGCTTTGTCAAGAACCTTGCTAACCAAGCTAAAGGTATGGCAAAAACAGCAGTACTTAGGGAGCGAACTATTTCATATAACTGTGCAAATTGTAACTCACTGACTCGACTCATTACCCAGTTTAGAAGAGTAGAGTAAACCACAAACCAAGCAATAATTCCCAAAGGAGTGACAATTGCCAAAACTTTAGCTGTTTTCCCTGCCTTGCGGTAATGTCGCCAACGCAAAGCCAGCCAACAACCGATTACTTCTCCAATCCACCAGCCGAT
>NZ_JACJQM010000159.1:0-9732 GCF_014696655.1 Nostoc sp. FACHB-888
AAGAAGACCCAGTGATTGAAATGGCATTCCAATTATGTTTATCTGTAGCTAAAACTGGGTTGTGCCCTGACAATGCTTTAAAAGTAATCGGCGCATTGGCACTACCATTTTTATTGTCGATACTTAAAATGTTTGCATAAGGATTTGTGTAAGTACCATTCATCACGTAGACGGTATCACCTGCTTTCACCAAATCCCCAGCTTTTTGGAGAGTGCGAAATGCGGCTTTCTGGTTCGAGCCATCATTTTTATCATTACCTGTTCCAGAAACGTAGTATGTTTTGCCAGCCATTGTTTTACTCCGAATATGTGTAAGGTGAATTGGTAGTACGTTCTCAGTAATAAACAGCGCAAAGCCGGAGACATTTTCTGTCTTCTCTGCGTTTGTTGAGTGGTCAAACTTGAATTGGTTGAAACTTTAGTAGGTTTACCCCTTAACTTAAGGGAACTAATGTAACAACTTCGTCGAACTTGTTGTACGCGGTGTAACTGAGCCTTGGGAACTCATGTATTAAAACTAACCTTTACACAAGCGATGCACTTCAGTAAATATTCTGAAATGTGTTGCATTTTTTACAACAAATGCCAAAAACTTATGGAGATGTCGTGGTAGAGTCCTGTTAATTTCCAGAGTGATATGGCAGTGGAGAGCCTTTTGTGCAAGGATTTGATAAAGTTTCTCTAAAAATTTTTAAAGAAACGATGCTTCCCGCAGGCTAGGATACAAACAAAGGAGGAAATAAGAAGCCAAAAAAATTGGCGTAGCTTCATAAAGAAATAGTCTGAGAATTTGCCAGTTCCGCATTTCTTACAAGCTTGAGGGGAAGAAGGAGCAGAGGTGAATGGCACGCTTGAAAAGCTGAAAAGCCGTCTGGGCTGCTCGCTCTAGGTCAACCTGATGCTTTAGCGAGGAGATTCCCCGCTGTGATATCCCTGATGTGCCGTCTAACTGTATAGCTTATATTGATGGCTACGGTAACTTAAAAACCACTATTAAGCATGAGGACACCAAGACACACCAAAGTGATACTGTAGGGATGCAAATTGGTGAGAGCAAACACAAAGCAACCAAGAGCGATGGTAGTAAAGCCAGTGGAAACTGGACAGTTAGCTTTTGCGCCTGGTAGCAGTGGTTGGACTAATGCACAAGCTGAACAGATGCATTGGATGGAAGTTTTCCTCAGAGGTGGTAATGCCTGGGAATCTTTTAATCGCCCAGCAATCGGCACACATATAAATATCAGCTAAAAGCCGTCCAGAATCACTTAGATCAAAATTTAATTTTTAGAAAGTACAGCTTACCTGAGTTTGATTGATTCACCATCATTATTTATTGCTTTTCCCATGTCTGATCCATTAATCGTTGTTGATGTTCAATCCGGTTTTATCAATGAATTCACTCATCACATCCCGCAGCGAGTTGCTCATTTAATTGAGCGAGGTGAGTATGCACCAGTTTTGTTTACTAGATTTATCAACGCACCTGATGGCCCTTATCAAAAATTCCTTGATTGGCATAGCTGTACGCATGAGCCAGAAACTAATATTGCCTCAGAACTAGAACCTTGGGTTAAACCAGAAGTAGTTTTTTCTAAGTTGGGGCTATGCGGTATACCGAATGAACTGGCAGACTACTTTAGAGGGCACTGTTTTGAAAGAGTTTTCATCTTAGGGATTGACACTGATATGTGTGTGTTGAAGATAGCGATGGATTTTTTCGATATTGGCATTGAACCGATCGTATTAACTGATTGCTGCGCTAGTACAGCAGGCTTACAAGCACACTTAGCGGGTTTGGCTGTACTCAGTCGGAATATTGGTGCTTTTCGTCTGCGTGAGGCAGGTCTTTCTGAGGGTTTTCTAGCTGCACCATTAGACAAAACAGAGAAGATAAATTCTAAGAAATTGTGCGTTTTTAATTTAATGTTCAGTATAAAACAGGATCGTCTTTTTTGCTGCTTGCAAAACGCGTTCGCGTAATTCTAATGGCTCAATCACCTCCATCTGTGCGCCAAACCCCAGCGCATAAGCACAAGCCGCTTCCTCTATATCAAACCTCAGCCAGATGCGAGTCCAGCCATCGGCATCGGGGGAGTCAATCTGTTCTATTCGGGCAAAGTATCCGGCATAGCGTAACCGAGGCATAACCTCTGGAGCAACACGTACCGTCACGCCATAGTAAGGCAGATTGGCTTTGAACTCAACCATCGATTGTTGCCAATAGTCGGCTAAATTGAATTCAACCGGACGAACACAGGGGTAATCCGTAAGTATAGCATCCCGCACTCGTGAAATCCGGTAGGAGCGCACCTCTGACTCTACCGAGGCAACGAAATACCAGACACTGCCTTTAGCAACCAGTCCAAGTGGATTAACCAACCGTTCCACACACTTACGATCACTGCGTTCATAGCTCAGATGTACTTGCCGCTCTTGCCAAACTGCTGTTTGCAAGATTGGAAATGCTGACATTTCCTCGTCCCACCGATGCCAGCCTGTTGGATCAACATGAATCCGCTGGCTAACCATTTCTGCTTGCTGACGATTGGCGGCAGGTATTGCTGCCAGAAGTTTGAGCAGAGCCGCTTCAAATGCTTGACTCCAGCCTAAATCGGCTAGCAGGTGTGTGGGCTTTGGCAAAAACAGCGCCTGAATCTCTGCCAAGTTAAGTCCTGTCAGCGTAGTTTGATAGCTGTCGAGTAAACTCCAACCACCTCCTTTACCGCGTTCTGCCATCACCGGAACTCCGGCACTGCTGAGGGCATCCATGTCACGATGAATGGTGCGCTCAGACACCTCCAATCGTTCTGCTAAATCTCGCGCCGTTAGCTGACGATGAACCTGTAACAACATCAGGATCGAGAGGAGGCGATCAGCACGCATAACTATCCCAAGACCAATCGGAACTACTTTTTACTTTACTGCCTAAATATGACAAGGGATGTCATGAAGTCCAGCTTATGCTGCATAAAGATGGTTTAAGCCACCTCGCAGGATTTAAGGAGGTCAATTATGCAGTTATTAAAAAATAAAATTGCGCTCGTAGTTGGGGCAACACGCGGTGCAGGTCGTGGCATTGCTGTGGAACTTGGTGCAGCAGGGGCAACCGTTTATGTCACCGGACGCACTACTCTTACTGTGCGATCAGAATACAACCGCCCTGAAACAATTCAAGAAACGGCGGAATTGATAAACCAGGCTGGTGGAAAAGGAATCGCTGTTGTAGTCGATCATTTAGACCTAAAACAAGTACAGGCGCTTGTTGCTCGTGTTGAGCAGGAACAGGGCCGTCTGGATGTTCTGGTCAACGATATCGGTGCAGAATATCTGGCGGAGTTCAACAAGCCCGTGTGGGAGCTTTCTTTGGAGCGAGGATTACGAATGCTGAGACTGGCGATCGACACCCACCTGATCGCCAGCCACTTCGCATTGCCGCTGTTGATCCAGAAACCCGGTGGATTGGTGGTCGAAATTACCGATGGTACTGCCGAATATAACGATAAAAATTATCGGCTGTCAATGTTCTATGACCTTGCTAAAACCTCGGTAATTCGCATGGCATGGGGATTGGCGCAAGAACTTAAACCGCATCAATGTACTGCCGTAGCGCTGACTCCGGGCTGGTTGCGCTCGGAACTCATGCTCGATCATTTTGGAGTGAGTGAAGCCAACTGGCAGGACGCAACGGCAAAGGAACCGCACTTCATCATTTCTGAAACGCCTCATTATGTTGGGCGTGCAGTTGCTTATCTAGCTGGTGATCCACAAGTGGTGCGCTGGAATGGCCAATCGCTTTCCAGTGGGCAACTAGCACAGGTTTATGGCTTTACCGATCTCGATGGCTCTCAACCCGATGCGTGGCGCTACATTCATGAAGTGCAGGAGGCGGGTAAACCTGCTGATGCGACCGGATATAGGTAATATTCGAGTCACAAAACTTCGTATTCTTTGGCAACCTTCAGATTGCAATTAGTGTTTGTTCTAATTTCGCGCACTTACTGTCTTCTCGCTTGCTCTTCCAAACAACTCATTAGAACCACCAAAATAGCGATCGCGGTTGCCTTCTATGCTAAATACCTTGAGAGGATACAAAATCCCCTGAAATGCCAACAGATTAAAGAATGTTGCAATTTATATCTTCTTAAAACCTTTCCCCCCGCAAGCAAAAAAAAACCCACGTTGAAAAACGTGGGATTCAAGCAAGAACACTTTGTATTACCTTTAACGCGAGTCTGCTTTTGTTGAAGAGGTAAGAAGCAGAAGGCTTTTATGTTGTATTTAGAAGGAGATTTAGACCCATTAAGGTTAAGAACGCAAATTTAATAACCTGCAATTCTGATTTAACTTGGAATGGTAAAGTGCTTTCGTCTAACGCAGCCTACTTTTACACTTTATTCAATACACAATTCAATACACATTCCTTAGCTATGAAATTATGACGAATATGACCAGGGATACACGTTTCCAATAAAGGCTGGTGACTCAAATGATTCAAGTTCGTAACAATTATATTCAGGATAATAAGTCATACCTTCGGATATTGCCTGACATTGCTCGTCAGTAAGTATTTCAAATTTTTCTATTAATACTGTTTCATAGGAAAATTGGACTGTTTGATTAACTGCCATTTTTTTAATGCTTTTATTAATCATGTTGCTTTCTCCTGATTGACTAATGTTTTTGTTATGAGTTACACAATTGCTCTCCTGAGTCTTAGTGTGAGTGGTTTGTTGAAGTTTGAGCTTATACATAACACTTGGATTAAGGAAAAATTTATGCAGAATCAATCAATTATTTACAAAACTTCATAAATAATCCTGTCCGATAATTTGACAGATCCCGTGTCTGTTGAGTTGTCATTTCCATCTCATAAGTTTTTCGCAGACGACACGCAATATTTACAAAAGTTCACTAACTGCGCTACAGCCAATATTTTCTCTGTAACCCAAAAATGAGGACGGGTCATACCAATTCACAATGACGCTCGTTCCTCTCTACGAGACGCTGCGCTACCGCTAACGCAATGACACTCCTACGTCGCTCTAAGCGTTTGCGGTAGCGTGTCCAAGAGTTGCCATGCCGTTGACGAACGCGAGTGCGTGTCGCAGACAAGCCTCTCTAAGAGTTGGCTTTACGCTGCGCTAACGCAATTAAAAAACTTAGATGCAGTTCTATTTCAGATTTTCTTACTCAGCACCTGATCCCAATAATCGACCCATTTTTGGCTGTAGTATTTCAGATTCTATGAACGGTTACAAATATTATTCCTCTGTTTCAACCACCTTCAGCCCCTGAACTCAATCCCATTGAAAGGCTTTGGCAACTCCTCAAAAAACCACTCAGAAATCAACTTTTTTCTTCTTTACAAGCTTTACGCGATCGCATCCAAGAAATATTCGACCAACTTACAATTGATCAGGTAATTTCTGTCTCTTCTTCCAACTTTATCCTGCAAGCTTTATTCTATGCGGCTTCATATTAAACTGGTATAAGGTTAATTGGCAATTAAAGTGTTTTTGAAGTTTTGTAAACATCTGCGTAAATTTCAGAATTAGAGTTGATTAATTATTAGAGCTTAACCAAACAATCTTTGGTATAAAACTAAGCTTCAAGTTTACTCAAACAATATAATTGTATCCTCAATTTTGCAGCGTTATTTACTATCGCTATTTGGTTGCGAGCAAGAGTAATTTAAATGCTTTTGCCCTGATGGTTTTGCAGTTTTATTTAGGTCTTAATCAATCTTTGAGGAATTCCAATGACTAAACATGGACAACTGTACTTGAGAGATATCGTCCCCCCAGATCCAAGTATTACGATAAGGGCAGGTTTGGTAGACTTTTTCCATCGCTAGTGCCGTTTTTACCTGACACACAAGCGGTACGAAAATCGCTACTAACTCTGGGAGAACTCGGTGGAATCATGGATGCAGGGGCTGACAATCCTGATAATCCCTCTGTTCTACCAGCCGGTTTTACATTTCTTGGCCAGTTTCTTGACCACGATCTCACCTTCGATCCTACTTCTAGCCTCGAACGACAAAACGACCCAGAATCAATCGTCAACTTCCGTACCCCAGGGTTCGAGCTAGATAGCGTCTATGGCTCTGGTCCGGCTGCTAGCCCCCATTTGTACGATAATTCGCCAAATGGCCGTGGGATTAAGTTCTTAATTGAGAAACTTGATCCCACCAATGCAGAATCTAAAGACGACCTGCCCAGAAATAGTCAAAATACAGCTTTGATTGGCGATCCGCGCAATGACGAAAACACAATTCTCTCTCAATTACACCTAGCGTTCCTGAAATTCCACAATGCGGTAATCGACAAAGTTATCGCCGACGGAATTACCGACCCCACTCAGGCATTCGCAGAAGCACAGCGTTTGGTGCGCTGGCATTACCAATGGATTCTACTACATGAGTTCTTACCTCATATCGTCGGTGAACAACTGGTACAAGATATCCTTAAGAATGGTCGCAAGTTTTACAATTGGCGCAACGAACCATTTATTCCCGTAGAGTTTTCTGTCGCTGCATACCGCTTTGGTCACAGCCAAGTCAGACCAGGATACGTGGTCAATAGCGGGTTCCGTGCTGCCATGTTCGGTACAGATCCGGCTAACCCAGGCCCTAACCCTGACAATTTAGCTGGTGGCAAGCGCGCTCTACGAAGGTTTGTGGAATGGCACAGATTCTTTCACATAGATGGCAGCCCGGAACCTGACAACATCAGCAAAAAAATTGATTCCAAGATATCAAGCGCACTGTTCCAACTGCCTTTCAGTGCTATAGCTGGCTTGTCTGACAACCCTTCTTCTTTGGCGCAGAGAAATTTATTGCGACATTTGACTTTCAGTTTACCATCAGGACAAGCGCTTGCCAAAGCAATGTGCATTGAACCTCTCACTAACAACGACCTTAAAGATTTAAAAGATTTGGGAGTTGAAATGGAGCAGAAAACACCTTTATGGTTCTATATTCTCAAAGAAGCAGAACTACGAGCCGAGGGCAGAACTTTAGGCCCTGTAGGTGGTCGGCTCGTGGCAGAAGTATTCATTGGTCTGTTAGAAGGAGACCGCCTATCTTTCTTAAGAGCAGATCCGACTTGGCACCCGACACTGCCAGTTAATGCAGAGGAGAAATTTGGTATTGTTAGCTTGCTGAAGTTCGCTGGAGTTGCATAAACTTACTGTCCATTAGCCAGCTGCTTAGGGCTTGTTTCCACTCAAGTTTCACTGTGCAATTATACTTACAAAGAAAGGCAGAGGGCAGATAGCGCAGCGTTAGCGAGTCCGCGAGCGTCGGGCAGAAGGCTTTTATGAAAGAAGTACTAATAAAAACTTTAGTTGTGGGTTATTGCCCACTAGTATAAAAAGATTTGTGGCGATAGCGTAGCGTTAGCGACGTAGGAGCGTCGCGGAAAGTGACACGAGAGACAAGATGTCCTTACTTCAATCCCACGTTTTTAAACGTGGGTTCTATAAGTGCCTTCTGCCTCCTGCCTTCTGCCTTCTGAATTCGGCTAAAAACTTTATCCTTGCAAAGGTTCAATTGTTGAGTCAACATTTTGTAACCGTGAGGCTATTCAAGCCGAATGGCGTTCACTCCTAATATTGAAAGAAACATATTTGATGGGGTAAGAGGTGGAAGCACACCTCTTACCCCATCATTATTTTTAAAAATTAGGGTTTTGAAATTAAAAGCAAAAGTAAAGTTTAGATAAAAAATTATGCCTAACCCAGTCTTTACCGACATTTTTGATGGCAATCTAGTTGACAATAATACCACATCGGGTACTGCTTTATCTGATGTTATTCTTGGTGATGATGGAAATGATATTCTTATAGGTTCGATTGGTAACGATCTTCTATTTGGCAATAATGGCAACGACTTTCTCGATGGTGGAAATGGCGACGACACCCTCAACGGTGGTTCTAACGACGACACCCTGATTGGTGGAAATGGCAACGACTCCTTAATTGGTGGTTCTGGCATTGATGTAGCAGACTATAGCACACTAGGTGTAACCATAACCCTCTCAGGTGTAGGCACAGTTAAAAAAGCTGACGGAGTTCTTGGAAATGATGAAGTCTTTCAAATAGAAAGGGTTATTGCTGATGCCACTGTTGCCAACAACACTATAGATGCATCTGCATCGAGAGTTGGGGTATTTGCCATTGCAGACCTGCAAGCCCAAACTATCTCTGCCAATAACGTTCCTGTTCTAGGAACATTAAGATTCGATGTAGTCAACTTTGACAATGTGATCGGTACAAATGAAAGTGACAGTATTAAAGGCGATGGACAAAACAATCAATTAGAAGGTAATGCTGGAGATGATACCATTGATGGTGGAGATGGCAACGACACTATCAATGGAGATAGTGGTAACGATACCCTCAATGGTGAAGCAGGTAGCGATACTCTCAACGCTGGAACAGGCAATGATCTTCTTCGGGGGAGCGATGGTAACGATAGCCTCAATGGCGGAGCAGGTAGCGATACCCTCAACGGTGGAGCAGGTAATGACACCTTAACGGGAGGCACAGATTCAGATGTTTTCAGTTTCTTCGCTGAAACACCTTTTACCGTATCTTTCGGTGTAGACCAGATTACTGACTTTTCAAGTAGTACAGACAGCATCCGTTTATCAAAAGGAAGTTTTACGGCTCTAGACAACACTATTAGTGGTGCATTAATTGACTCTGACTTTGCTGTAGTTACTAGTGATTCTCTAGCTCAAGGTAGTAGTGCAGAGATTGTTTATAACTCTAGCAATGGCAATTTGTTCTACAACCAAAATAACGATGCCGTTGGTTTTGGTACAGGAGGTTTGTTTGTAACTATTGCGGGTTCTCCTCTTTTAGCCGCTTCCAATTTCGCTGTTCTTCTGTAGATTAAAAAAATTAGGGATTTTGGCGATCGCTTTCTTGGCGGGCGGGTATGCCATCGCACACCCCGCCCAACGGACGCAGATATACAGCACTTCCGGTAGCTATGAGGTACATCCTCAAAGCTGAAAGCTTTGATAGGAAAGGGATAAAAAGAAAACTGTATTGTCTAATAGCCGGAAGCGCTGTATTAGACTTGTTTTAGAAAATATCATTCCCAAATTGGGAATTTTACTTTTATGCGATATGAAAGCATAAAACCCCGCTTCTCTTCCCGAACTGCAACGCCAGCCTGCCTCAACCAAGAAATTTCTTAACCGAACCGTATTGCCCTACCCCCAACAAGATAGCCCAAACTAGGTTTCACTTTTACAAGGGTGACATTCATTCTTGTTGCTTTTTACCAGTTTGAGTTAGGTTGGGCGAATGAGCGCACTGCTTCATTCACTTTCGTGCGCTCACTCAAAACCTTGAGACAACAAATCATCCGGCTATGTCTTTACCACTCTTGTAAGTCATAGCTCTGGGTTTCCTCTTCTTGAGAGGGACTACTGATTTCTTGGGTGCTTGTGGCGGACGGCATTTCTCGCAATATAGAGGTCGAACTCCAAAGGTTTCTCGCTGTGTGGGTTGTTCACACTGCTTACATACGAAGTTAAAAATGCGGGTATGAATTTCCCGCTTGTGCGCTCTAACGGTGTACTCTCGGACTTCAATAGTTTTGCTGGGCATTGATCAGTTTTTTAAGTTGCTATTTATAAATAGACCTCTTGCAGAATTGATTTTGTGTTATAATGATTGGTTTTCTTAATCTGAATGGGGTGAGATAACTAAAAAGAT
>NZ_JACJQM010000016.1:0-134603 GCF_014696655.1 Nostoc sp. FACHB-888
AGCAACTAAAACGTCCGAATGTTCCCATGTTTATTGCCTAGTTGTTTGGCGCACGGCGCGGCTACACCGCGCCATTGCTTGTGACAGTTGCGTAAGTCCTGGCTAGGTGAACATAACTTGATACAAGAAGCAAGCTTGAGAGTTGATCGCTCTTATTATGTCACGCTTGTATTGGGGAATAGGGACTGGGAAGATTTGCTTGATATTAGCTCAATCTTGAATCCTTAATCCCCATTACCCTTATTCCCAAAAGGGGCATCGAGTTTCCCAATCGCTAATTTCCAGTCAAAATGCCTAATCAAATTTGGTTATCACAGTTGCAAAAACATCGGGTGATCGCAGTCATCCGCGCCCCTAAAATCGAAGTGGGACAGCAAATGGCAATGGCTGTAGCATCTGGGGGAATGCAGTTAATTGAGATTACCTGGAATAGCGATGGCGCTGGGGAATTAATCAGTCAATTACGTTCAGAATTACCAGCCTGTACCATTGGCACTGGTACGCTATTCAATGTGCAGCAGCTACAAAAAGCAATCGCATCTGGGGCGCAATTCCTCTTTACACCCCATGTTGACCCAGAAATGATTAGAGCAGCACAAAAAGAAGATGTACCCATCATCCCAGGAGCTATGACTCCTACAGAAATTGTTACCGCCTGGAGTCAGGGCGCTAGTTGTGTAAAAGTGTTTCCTGTGCAAGCAGTGGGAGGAGTAGACTATATCAAAAGTTTGCAAGGGCCACTAGGTCAGATTCCCTTAATTCCTACTGGCGGCGTGACTTTAGAAAATGCTAAAGAATTTTTACAAGCCGGAGCGATCGCTGTCGGTTTGAGCGGTGAATTATTTCCCAAAAAGCTTGTCACAGAGGAGAATTGGGAAGCGATCGCATCTGGAGCGAAAAAGCTGGTACAACAGTTAGGTTAACTTAGAATCAAATCATCAAAAGTTCACGTCTATTAAAGTAATAGATAGGGAAATAAAGGTGAAAACTGATAAGTTTCTCAAGACTTGATGATTTAAGTGTGAGTGTATCTAAAATGAAAAAACTGATTTATTCTGACTGGGTGCGTCGCTTACAAATCCTCCTCACTGGTACAGCACTGTCCGTAAGTGTTTTTACTACTACTGGAACCAGTGAAGTTTGGGCGAATTCTAAAAATCAAGTGATTGCACAAAAAATCCAGACATTACAACAATCGGATAAACGCTGGATTCAAATTGATCTTTCAAAGCAACGATTAATAGCTTGGCAAGGTGACAGAGTGGTTTATGGAAGTGCTATTTCCTCTGGCAAAAAATCCACTCCCACTCTTATTGGTACTTTTAATATTCAATCCAAGTTCAAAACTACACGGATGCGGGGAAGCGGCTATGACGTTCCCAATGTTCCTCATGCAATGTTTTACCAAGGTAATTACGGTATTCACGGAGCTTACTGGCATAAAAGGTTTGGCACTCCAGTCAGCCACGGCTGTGTAAATCTCGCACCGAAACATGCTAAATGGCTATTTGAGTGGGCATCGGTAGGAACACCAGTAGTAATTCAGAAATAGTAGGTGAAGCAACCAAAAAGCAATTTAGAGAAAATCATTAATAACAACAAATCAAGACAATTGAGTGATTCCCAGCAATATTTTATGCTGGGAATCTTCGGAGTCGGAATTACGGAATTTGAAATAAAATATAGAAAAGGGCATTTAACGATTTGCCCAATAAAATAAGCGTGAATCCTGACAATTACTGTGTGAAATTAAAAATGCAAATATAACTTTGGGGAAAGTTTGTATTTAGGCATTTAAATGACAGATTTTTGGTAAAGGTTGTCCTTTGTAATTAGTCATTAGTCATTGGTCATTAGTTAGAACTCATCATTTGATCAAGGACAAATGAAAAATGTGCAAATTGGATGCAGATTAGCTTAGGACTTGTTTTGAAAAGCATTAGCGGATGAATTGCGTAAATCCTCAACAGAAAGTGAGTAGCCGATCTGGAAATTTGTAATTTTCCAGAAAATTACTTCACTTCATAATTTTTGCGTAGTTTATAAGGCAAGGCATAATGCAATATTGGATTCGCAGTGGTAGGATTCGTTCTTCAGGAACTTTTTGTACAGGCGTGGCCCTGATGATGACAACTTTATTTTCTTGGTCACCACCTTTAGCAGGTACACCGAACTTTAGTACAGCAACAGCCGCGTCAACGAATGAAAACAACATCACTGCATCTAATATTAGGCAAACATCCCAAACTCGCTGGATTGAAATTGATTTGTCAGAGCAACGCTTACGTGCATGGGAAGGTAAAAGACTTGTTTATTCATATCGCATTTCTGGAGGCAAGCGATCGACCCCTACACCTATAGGTAGATTTCGGATTAATTCTAAGTATCGCACTCACCGGATGCGAGGCAGAGGCTACAATATTCCTGATGTTCCTTACACAATGTATTTCTACAGAGGCTATGCCATCCACGGCGCTTACTGGCATAATCGTTTTGGAACTCCAGTCAGCCACGGTTGCGTGAATTTACCCGTTAAGCAAGCACGCAATGTTTACAACTGGGCTAGGAATGGAACTTTAGTAGTGGTGCGGAAATAATTCGTAATTAAGAGTTGCAATTCTGCCTTTAATGTAGGGTGCGTTACACTCGGTAAACGCATCCTAAGCTAATCGTCATTTAAATTGCACCATTTTTAGGGTGATAAAAGCTGCAAACCCTCTCCCCTGCTCCCTGCCCCCTGCCCCCCTGCGATCTCAATGTGCAAATTAAATGCGTAACAGCTTACATCACTCCTAGACTAAAAACACATCTTCGAGGGATTTAGGAGCTATGAGCTACTCAACTACTCAACTACTTACCCTGGAGGAGTTTCTGAAGCTCCCAGAAACAAAGCCTGCAAGTGAATACATTAACGGTAAGATTCTTTCTAAGGCAATGCCAAAAGGGAGACACAGCCGCTTGCAAGGCAAACTCGGTGCTGTTGTTAATGAAGTCACAGAGAATCAGAAAATTGCCTATGCATTTCCCGAATTACGGTGTAGTTTTGGGGAACGGTCAATTGTACCTGATGTAGCTGTATTTCAGTGGGGACGCATACCGTTCACCGTTGATAATGAAGTACCTGATAATTTTGAACTTCCACCGGACTGGACGATTGAGATTCTTTCGCCAGAACAAAAACCCAACAAAGTAATTGGAAATATTCTCCACTGTCTAAAGTATGGTAGCCGCCTTGGATGGTTTCTTGATCCTGATGATTTCAGTATTTTGGTATTTCTACCAGAGCAACAACCAGTGTTACTCCAAGGAGAAGATTTTTTGCCTGTATTACCAGAAATTCAACTTGCATTAACCGTCAATCAAGTTTTTGGATGGTTAAAAATGGGTGGTTAGAAATAACTCGCCTGGAATGATAAGGTACGACGGCAAATAGCTCATCGTAGACATCGCTCTCTGGCGAAAAACAAATATAGATATAAATCATGTCTATAATAGACATGATTATGAATAAAAGAGGTAGGAGAATGAACTGGAGAATTGCAGAAGCGAAACAGAGGTTCTCCGAACTAATTCATGCCGTAACTAAAGAACCGCAACTCATCTATAACCAAAATGAACTGGTGGCTGTTGTTGTCGAAGCTGAGATGTTTGAAGAATTTTTGAAGTGGCGCAAGCAACGCGAAAAGTTTTCTTTAGCTGATGCCTTCAAAGAACTACGTCAGATAGCTGCCGAAGAAGATTATATTCTCGAAGTACCCTCCCGCCAAGACCGTCTTAAGCCTTTCGCTGATGCCATCGATAACTTTTCTCTGTGACACTAACATTATCAGCGAATTAGTAAGAGTACAACCTAACTCTGGTGTACTGAAATAGGCAGAAAGAGTTTCTTCAATAGTTCTGAGTGCAATCACTGTTGAAGAAATATTTTACGGACTGACATCCAAGCCTAACCCTAGAATTCAAATATGGTTTGAGAGTTTTTTAGAAAATAACTGTCAAGTATTGCCTATCACCATTGAAATTGCCAAGCGCTCCGGTGAATTGCGAGGTCAACTAAGATTAAGTGGGAAAACACATACCCAAGCAGATATGATAATTGCTGCTACTGCTCAAATTCATCAATTGACTTTAGTAACGCGCAACATCCGGGATTTTGATGGCTGCGGTATCCCACTTTTAAATCCTTTTAGTTAATTAACTCAACTGTGCCACAAGTTGATTTTCCAACAGCGTATCATTGGTTAACAAGTCTTCAACGGTGATTCGCAAAAAGCGCTGTTCATCAACTTGAAAGAGGATTTTTATACGATCGCTTCCAGGATATCCAGCTGGTGTCAGTTGGGCAATTGTCCTCGCACCTTCTTGATCGTTGAGGGGTTTGACGCTGGTTTCAGTATTGTCCATCCGGCGAGTAATTAAGCGATCGCCATCAAAATAAACTTCAGTACTACCCGTATCTGCTCCCAATTCTCCCATAATTAGTTCAATGCTGGGCTGATTTTCCACTGAAGCGCCTAAGACTAATTCCACTGGTTGACTCATCGGATATGCTTGCCCAGCTTTAATCAAAGAATGCCATTTGTGACGCTGATTGCGGTGATCCCAGTAGCGAATACCATAACTATGGTATAGAAAGTCTTTAATTTGTATCCCTTGTGCTAATTGTAATGCACCTTGAGCGATCGCTTCAAAGGGACGTTCACAACGGATTTTTTCTGGTTCAAAATACTGTTTGATCCATGTCTGCACTGCTGGTAATTGCGCTGTCCCACCAACTAACAAAACTGCATTAATATCAGGAAGTTCAATTCCTTGCCGTCTTGCTTGCTGCAACAGTGTCGTCATCGACTCATCTAGCAACTCAAAAAATGCGTGTTCTTTGAGGATATTTTCAAAAGTATCACGGTTTAATTCCAGTTCATAGCTTTCAAATGTCTCATCATCAAAATAAACTTCACTAGCTTGATTTTGAGTTGATAGCTGAATTTTTACCCGTTCTGCCAATCTTGTTGTCAAGGGACTTATCGCCAATTCCTGAGTTTTGGCAAAGTAATCTACCAACCAATTATCAATATCAGTACCGCCCAAATTTTGCCCAGCTTTCGCCAATACACGGGCAGTTTTGACTTTTTGCTTTGAATCTTCAGCCAGAGACTTATTACCCCACTTGAGGAGAAATCCGAGCGGCTTTGTGGTTGCTTGCACGCTTTGATCTAACCGGACAAGGGATAAATCTAAAGTTCCACCGCCAAAGTCAATCACTAAAAGAATTTCTTGATCTGCCAAGCCATAACCCAAGGCGGCGGCTGTGGGTTCATCTAGCATTCGCACCTGTTCGACCGGAAGGGCTTGACAAACTGTCCCCAACCAGTGACGATAAGCTTCAAAACTGTCTACAGGTACGGTTAACACAAGAGAATCTAACCCCCCTTCCAAGGGTGCTAGTTCTTCAATTACTTTGGTGAGGAACCATTGCCCTACTTGCTCAAAGGTGACAATTTGCCCATCTAATTCGGGTAAGAAACCTTGGATATCTGCACCGATACCGCGTTTGAAGCTGCGGAAAAATCGGGTTTCCCCTTTGAGGTCAAGACCGCGATCGCGTACTTGTTGCCCTACTAAGACTTGATTTTTTGTTGCGTCTTCAACATAAACCAAGCTGGGAATCAGTGGTGGATTGAGACTTTGTTTAATTGATAAACCTGGTAAATTCAGGGTTTCTGGCTGCTGGGTTACAGGGTTCCAACGAGCAATGACTGTGTTGCTAGTACCAAAATCGATTGCGATCGCCATATTTTATATTTATTCTCTTGCACGAAGAGGCCAAGATTACTTTATTTTTGATTATTCTCTATAAGCCATCAACAATGCAATTGATAATCCAACGGTCGTTTGGCAAAATTAAACAGGCGATGCTTACGGTGGCAAGCTACGCAAAAAATAATTTGATGCAAAATCAATAGTTTTGCTATAGCTACCACCACCTTTAAAGCTCTATTCCTAACTTTTAACTCAATCTTCATGCCGTAACTGCCATGCTGCGCCGCAAGCGGCCCCAGCCCCAGCTACCAATCCGGTACTCATTCCTAGTATAGTTTTTTGCATTGGATCTTGGGTTAGACATTCACTTGTAACCTTAGTGTCTTCCAAGCAGAGATTACTTTCTGCCCAAGCAGCAGTACCCCCTAAAATTACACCAGTTATGCTACAGCAAACAACTAGCAGCAAAAGACGTTGCGTTTTTCTAACCATAGATAGATGTGTCAAAAATTAGAGATAGTGATTCACTCTCAATTACTTTACACATACTTGCTAGCAAATGTCAGCTGGTTTTAAGAAAACTGGTTGCTGTTCAAAACCTAGACAACTATTAAAAAATCTGATTAGACATCGCATCTAAAAAAAATAACCCCTGGGGAAGGGATATCACCAGAAGTTTTTAATAAAGGCATTGGAATAGGCAACTATTATAAAAATAAATTTATCTTTTGCCAACACTGCTTTCTCCTTCTCAAAAACAGGTCAAAGTTAACTTTGCCTGTAATTAAGGATAAAAATTGGACTGATAAATCGCATAGCTGATATTTTTACCTCTTTTGAGGCACTAATACAGGTAGTTGATGGTCACCTGCTACGGATTTGGCGTGTTGTCCAACAGTCAAAACATTAAACTGACTGGATATAAGTTCTAAACTTTTGTTCACTATTGCTAGCTTCTTGTACGTGGGGAGACTCATTCCAGGGAAGAATGATAGCTCTGGCACATCCTCTTGACTTACAAAGTCTGTAGGATGGAATAGCAAAGAAGGCTGGACACGCATAAGTTTACACAGCCACAGGGCAATTCGCAGGTAGAGTAACGCTACTTCCGAAGAAAATGTACTTAGGTACATTATGTAACTGAAGTGAATTGGCACTTTAAAAATTGGCATCGTCGTAACGGGAATTTCAGTGAGTTTATCCTTACCCATGTTCCACTGATAAGGTTTCAGAGGCTGCAAACCCTCTTTGAAACCGCCAAATAGGGCTTCCCGTTTCTTCCGTTCTTCCTTGCTCAGTTTACAAGTCATCAAATAATACGCTCGTGCAATAGGCCCCAAAAATGTGGGAAAAGTTGAAGCATCATATTCGTATCCCCGTCGTGCTAAAACTTTCAATACCGCAGGAGAAAAACTGTATCCAGGCCCCCGGAAGCCGATAGGATGTTGATGAGTGACGCGCTTGATATGTTTCTCGGCCAAGGCGATTTCTTCTTCAATCTCATTCTCTGAATACAGATGTAGCCAAGGATCATGGTAGAATGAATGATTGCCAATTTCGTGGCCTGCGATCGCGATCGCTTGTAATGCCTTGGTGTTCTTTTCCAGCGCCGCATCCTGGCCCACAATGAATACTGTAATTGTCAAATCCCATTGCTGAAAAATATCTAAGAAACGAGGAACTGCAATATCTAAGTAAGAGGGGAAAGTCTCCCAACCCGGAGCGCCCTGATTTTTTAGAAAAGACCAAACATTATCCAAATCTAAAGAAAGACTAGCTATTGGTTTGTTTCCTTGTCGCTTGGTTTTCATCATGAGTTTAAGTATTTGGATAATTATTAAAGGTAAATATAGATAGTATTAGATTTGGGCTTTATCGCTCAAATTTTGTTCTTCGACCCAGCGCTGGTTTTAGGATAAATCTCAGGTCATCAATATATCATAACCAAGACACATTTAAAAGTATAAGTAAGTTTTAGCGTAGGCGTAGCCCGTCGCAGACATCGCACTAGATTATAGAAGTAATTGATGATTTGGATGCTCAATTTATATCATTACTTCCAATAAAAAGCGATCATACAAAAAATATTTTACACATTCTATATATTGATTTGTTGCCTCTGGGTAAAACACATTGCAATTCCCTTTTCGTAATAAGCTGCCTCATTAATAAAAATCGGCCAAACGGTAGATGCGCCTTCATAAACAATTGTTTTACCATCAAAAGTTATAAAAATCGGATCTCCTGGGTTCAAGGCTTGATAATCCTTATCCTGAAGCTCTGGATGAATCATCCCAAAGATTTTACCATCCTGTTGTTTTGGATAGTCCACAACTGATAAATGGTCATAGAGAATCAACGTTTCGTTAGTTGATGGAATTGCACCCTGGTTCAACCCTTCTATATAGTCCAGAACCGTAGAAATAAGTTCCTCTGTTTGTTGAAATAGCTCCGCTTTTAAGAGTCTTTGGGCAATGGGGCCAACCTCGATCGCAAAGCCTAATTCGCACAGGGAATTTACAAAGGGGTTTTCTTCAATTGATTTAAAAGAGCAACGATAAACCCTAACTAAAGGATTAATCTGGCTCAGATAAGCAGCCAATTTCAAGTTTAAGGGATGACTGTTTACCAAAATAATTGTCAGGCCCATATTAGCTGTACTGCTGTGTAAGTCTAAGATAAAATCTGCTTGTTTATCCCTGTTTGATGCTAGAGTATCCTGTATTGATTTAGCTTGTAATTCTTCATAACTGCTCAGAGTCGGATCTTGTAAATCTTGCTTGAGAAAACAGCGATTTAAATCCTTCTCTACATATCGTCTCCCCGCCGCAAAAGCGTTAGGATTTGCTAACAGAGTGACTGTCTCAAAACTTGGCCTAGCAATCAAGTCAGGAAACTGGGCAAATTTTTGGATTAAGTATGCCCCCGTAAACTCATTACCATGAGTTCCACCGACAATTGCAACTCGATTAATCTGGTTCACGATTACACCAACTCCAGAATACAGCCATCGAGGTATCAGTTCTCAATGTACCTTATGAAGCATTCACCGTACCGATGCGATCGCGCCCATGTGGTTGATAAAGATAAGACATATCAGGCCCATTGGGAATGATCCCGCCCGGATTGAGTGGGAATAGGTTTCCGTAGTAGTCTCGCTTTACACTCTCTACATCGCAGGTGTCAGCGACACCTGGAAGCTGATATACATCGCGTAAATAAGCTCCCAGGTTATGATAGTCTCGAATTCGCTGCCTATTGCACTTAAACAAGCCATAATAGGCGCTATCAAACCGAAATAACGTCGTGAATAAACGGACATCTGCAAGCGTGAGATTGTCTCCACACAGATATCGACTAGTGTGCAATACAATGTCAATCTCATCGAGAGTTGCAAACAGTTCATTACAGGCTTGATTGTACGCTTCCTGACTTTGGGCAAAGCCGCAGCGATACACACCATTATTTACCGCGTGATAAATCTTCTCATTCCACCAGTCAATTTTTTCTTTGAGTGCTTCTAGATAAAGATCGAGCGTGGGATTGTTGGCGAACTCGTTAAATTCAGAGTTCAGCATGACGATAATCTCTGAACTCTCATTATTGACAATAGTTTTTGTTTGGTTATCCCATAGGATTGGAACTGTAGAGCGTCCACTGTAACCAGGTTCTGCCAGTTGATAAAATTCAGCCAGTGTGCGACAACCTTCTTCTTCCTCGTTGAATATCCAACCGCCTTCAATGGGAGAAGGAGAGACGATACATACTGATATTACTGCTTCGAGTTTTTTGAGCGATCGCACAACTAAAGTTCGGTGCGCCCAAGGACAGCCCAGCCCAACATAAAGTTTGTAGCGCCCTGCTGCTGGTGGGTAAGGATTTCCTTCTTCTGTGCCAATGAACTTCCGAAACTGGCTATTAGGACGAATATAAGCTCCCGACTGATTACTAGGAGCAAGCTTTGACATCATGATCTGCCACATAGTCGTCCAGACAAACTTTCCCAGCCAAATGATCAGCTTGGGAGGGAGTGTCCTGCCCTTTTTTTTGGGACGATTTTTCTGGTCATTCATTGGAGTTGAGTTGTTCATGGCGACAATCTTGCTTTGGGAGCGATTGACGTTACCACTGTTTCTACTAAGTAGGTTTCGATTTTTACAACCCACTCTGAGCTTTACTACTCTACTTTACTATGCTTTGTATCATCCTGATTAGAAAAATCTCTCGCCTCTGAGCGTAATCATCTCAAATTTGCGTAGGCAAAGCCCATCGTACCCCTACGGGGAAGCAAGCTACGCGTAGCGTTCCGTAGGAAAGGTATCGCAGCCAAGAGCGATCGTCCCATCTAAAAAACCTACTTACTTTTCGCAGCTTAATTTGCTCATCTCCTGTAACAAATTGCCAATCTATTTAACAAAGACTTAAGGAGTGATGTCGCGATCCTCTTAATTCTATTAACTATGTATTTTGTAGTGTATTATACCTGTAATAAAGTTTTATCTAATTATTTTTTTGTCAACAAATAATAAACATAAAAATTTTAATTTACATCTTCCAAAAAATAAATCTCTTATGGGGTAGGCATTTTACCCTGCCTATTTGTCCAAATCAAATGCGCGACATCTGAGTGTTTAATTTAGTCACAAATCGAAGTCAAAAACACAAATTTTTAGCCATTAATGCCCAATATCAAGCTCTGAGAGGTATATACGTCATATTTAAAAGCATGGTTCCTCCTTTCCGAGAAAACACAGTACAAAGCTTAATTAGATACTCGCGTAATTACTAATAGAAAATCGGTATTTACCTGATCTTGTTATAAAAAACATTACATCTTAATATTAGAGAAGCCTAAAAAAGTATAGATATAATTTAGAAATAAGTTACTGAAACAAAGAACAAAAACAAAAAATTTACGTAGGAATAATTGTAAATAAAATGACTCAATCTTATAACAACCCTAACCTTCTAGAGGAAACGGATTTAGGGACTTTCATCGCTCAGGCTACTACCACAGACAAATGGCAAGTATTGTCGTACAATGCTCCAATCCTACCTATACATGCCGCTCTACTTCGTACTGGTAAAGTATTCTTTTTCTGCGGTTCAGGTAATGATCCTAGTCGGTTAAATACTCCCTATGACAGTGTGGTTTGGGATGTAAATAAAGGAACCTTTACCCGTCAGAAGGCTCCATTAAATAGTAACAATCAACCTATTGACCTTTTTTGCGCTGGTCACTCCTTCCGCCCTGATGGTCGGTTAGTGGTTGCGGGTGGAACTTTGCGCTACGACCCATTTTATGGTTCACCCTCTGGTCTGTTGTTTGATCCCATTACCGAGAAATGGGTCAAGATACCACCAATGAATAATGGTCGTTGGTATCCTACTGTGTTAACGCTAGGCAGTGGTCGGATTTTTGTAATATCTGGGGCGGACAAAGATGGCAATGTCAACAAACAACCAGAAATTTATTCTGCTCTCTTTCCAAATGGTTGGAACGCTTTTCCGACAACTCGTTCCTACCCAGAATACGCAAATCTGTTTCTACTCAATAGTGGAAAAATCTTTTATTCAGGTGCTCAGATGGGCGGTAACTTCGGAGCAGCGCCAACTATACTAACTCTGCCAGGGACATTTACCGAACCCATTGCAGAACAAGTTGTGCCAGGGCTACAAGACCCAAGTTTCGGTAACCAAGCTACCAGTGTGCTTTTACCACCTGCACAAGACCAAAAAGTGATGATTATCGGTGGGGGTAGTGGTAAAAACGCAACAAACAGGGTAAATATTGTAGATTTAAAAGCTAGTAACCCAACTTACGTAGCAGCACAGCCTCTAAACTATGCCCGGATGCATCACAACGCAGTTTTGTTACCCGATCGCACAGTGTTTGTTTGCAATGGGAGCAAAATGAATGAGGACCTAACACAATCAATGCTGCCAGCAGAAATCTACAATCCAGCCACAAAAACCTGGACAGTAGTAGCTAAACAAAATGTCCCCCGCGTATATCACTCAGTGGCCTTGCTCCTACCAGATGGTAGAGTAGCCACAGCTGGGGGGAACCCTAGGCGTACTATCAATGAACTGCGATTAGAAATTTACAGTCCTGCGTATATGTCGCGGTCACGACCAATTATTCAGAGTGCTCCTCAAGCATTAAAATATGGACAGCAATTTACTATTCAGACACCCCAGGCTGGCAATATTAAATGGGTTAGTCTGATTAGACCAATGGCAACTACTCATTCCTGCGATACAGAACAAAGGTTAGTGGATGTGCCGATTAATTCTAGGAACGCTACTTCTCTTAATGTCACGCTAAGAGCCAATCGAAACATAGCAGTACCAGGCTGGTACATGCTTTTCATCAGTGACAATAATGGAACACCCTCAGTAGCAACCTGGACGCAAGTATCATAGCCTTACCCGTTTATGTTCAATAGACTTCTTGCAAAAGTCTCTAATACCCGACCCTCAACTTCTGCCTGCGCTTGCGGGGCAGGGAGCGTTTGTACTCAAATGCGGGGTAGAGTTCTTTATTTTTGATTGATGCAAGAGGTCTAATACACTGCTACTTAACAAACGTCATTAATTCTAGGAGTAGAAATATGAGTTACAAGCTATCACGTCGGCAGTTTGGCCAGTTAGTACTTGGTGGAACTATAGTATCTGGGCTTAGTTATATAAGCAACAAAACTTTGGCGCAAGCACCAAGTTACAAAATTATAGGTATAGATTCTGGCTCTATCATCACCACCGACCAAACGGTTGTTCCAGAGGTAGATATCACTGAATTAGATAGCACTGTCCCAAACATTGTACCCACAGATATTAAGCCTCTAGGGCTAGGACTTGTTTTGGAATCCCTTGTTTTGCAATCCTTAAATACAGGAAAGGTTCAGCTTCTAAGTCCACTAGTTTCTCAGATACTTGCCGAGCGCGGTACAGCTTTAGTAGAGTCTAATGAGACATTGAGTAACTTCGCTTTTTTAAACGATAGCAGCATTGCCCAGCTTGGTACAGGTTTAATAGAGTCTAATGAGACATTGAATAGCCTCATTGCTCCAAGGAATGGCATAGTTGCTGATCAGGTTAAACCTTTAGTAGAAGCTAATGAGACATTGAGTGGCTTCACTTCTTTAAGCGATGGCACACTTGTCGTAGCTATTACTCCTGTTACCGTTGGTAAGAAACAGGCCGCACCTACTCGCATTACATTTTTGGGTACGCCTGTAAAAACTTTGATAGTCTCAGGACTTAAACAGAATCAACAGCTTGGGAGCTTGCTAGGCACTATTGATGGGCGGCTCATGGGTTTAGTAGGTAAGAATAACGGTACACCACCTATTACATTGGTAGATATTAACCTTGAAACAGGAGAGATAAGTTCTATTAGTAAGGTTAAATTCCCGAACGATGAGCGGGCTAATAATCTAGCACAATGCCCAGACGGAAAACTCTATACGTCCTTAGTTGGATTGAATGGTGAAACAACTCTGGTGCAGTTAGACTCAAATCAAAAAAGCCCGATCAGACTGGCACAATTGAAATTTAATGGCCAAGCATGGAATAATGGCTTACAAAGCTTAGTTTGCTCTGCAACAGGTCAACTCCTTGCCTTTGGAGCTATGAGGTATGAGACACCTAATGCTGTGTATAACGTAGATAAGCAAAGTGGAAACATGACTCGGCTACAAGACTTTAACGCTAGTCAGATTACGCTTGCTCGTGGGTAGAAGGGATTGAAGAATAGGGCATTGGGCATGGGTAAGAGGACTTAGGGACAAGGAGAATTGGGGACAAGGGAAAAGACTTGTTTCAAGTTCTCACCTCTTGTCCCCCTGCTCCCTGCTCCCTACTCCCTGTTCCCTGCCCTTTCCCTAAGAAACGCATCAAATGTAAACCTATCCGGTAGCGAAGTTTGTGCGCCTGGTTTTGTCGTCGCCAAAGCACCGGCGGCTGCACCCCAAACAACTGCCTGATGTAAAGAAAGTCCTTCAAAAAGTGCCGCCGTTAAGCCGCCGTTAAAAGCATCGCCAGCAGCTACTGTGTCAACCGCATGAACTGGAAACGCGGGTACAAAAAACTTTTCCTCAGCAGTAGCACAAAAAACACCTTTAGCACCCAGTTTGACGATCGCACATTTCACACCCCGTTCTAATAAAACTCCAGCTGCTTTGGCTGCAACTTCTTCTCCATCCACAGGAAAACCCACTAACTGCGCGGCTTCAACTTCATTTGGTGTAATAATGTCCACTAACGGGTAAAGTTCATCTGGAAAATCAGCTTGTGCGGGTGCAGGGTCGAGAATTACCCTTATTTTGGTTTTTCTTGCGGCTTTAGCGGCTGCAACCACGGCAGTAATCGGAATTTCTAATTGTAAAAGCAGTGCTGTCGCTTCTGGTAATAAGTGGGACAATCGTTCTACATCTTCTTGATTCACACACCCATTTGCACCAGGAATTACAATAATTTGATTTTCACCAGCATGATTTACAGCGATGATAGCGACTCCAGAACTAACAGTTTCGTCCACGAAAATATTGTCAATTTGGACACCAGATGCTTGTAAATTGTTGACGAGTTCCACACCAAAATTGTCTGCACCTACACGCCCCACCATTTGGGTAGGAATTCCCAATTTTGCTAATGCTACGGCTTGATTAGCTCCTTTACCTCCCGAAACTTTAAAAAAGTCTTCTCCTAGCAACGTTTCTCCTGCGACTGGCAACCGGGGCGCTGTTGCTACCAAGTCTATATTTATGCTGCCGAAGACGATAAGGCTCATGATGCTTATTGTGGTTGATATTAAAGTGATTCAGCCTAATATTACAGGAAGCGATCACTAGGGTTCAAACAACTAAATATCTATAAATAACAATACCTTGTCTAGTTACAGGTATCTATGTTTTGGCAAAATATCATCATTCATTTAATTCCATCAATTCTTTTGTTTTCAAATCAGCCGCTACAGGTTGAGAACATTGTTGAATTTGAGGAGAGATAGAGCAAATCGCATCTGTTGTTGTTTCAAAACAATTTGATAACCCAATTTTTTGTAACAATCCTGTCCGTTCTAATAGTTCTTTAACTTCGGTTTGTAAACCTGTGAGAATTAAGCGGCAATTGTGCCGTTCTAAGTCGTGGTAAATATCTTCTAAAGCGACTAACCCAGTGGTGTCCATATTTGGTACAAACCGTAACCGGAGAATTAAATATTTTACTTCCGGTTCATCGCGGAGGAAGGTAGCAAACCGTTCAGCAGCACCAAAAAATACGGGGCCATCTACGCGATAAACAGCAATTTCTTTTCCTAATTCCAGAGGAGTACCAGGGGGAAATACTTCGGTTTCAGGTATTTTAACTAAGCTTAAATCGCTCATGCGTTTGATGAACAATGCTCCGGCTGCAATCAATCCCACTTCTACAGCGAGAACTAAGTCAAACAAGATTGTTACTAGCCAGGTGAGAATCATCACCGCAAAATCAGAGTAGGTAGCACGCATCAATAAACCAATGGCTTCCCACTCAATCATCCGCACACTAACCACCATCAAAATGCCAGCAAGTGCTGCTAAAGGAATCTGTGCTGCTAGAGGTGCTAAAGTTAAAACAATAATGGCTAAGGCAACGCCGTGAATTACTCCAGATAGCCGGGTTTTGCCGCCAGAACGGACATTGACAACAGTCCGAGCGATCGCACCTGTTGCCGGGATGCCACCAAAAAATGGGACAATCATATTTGCCAATCCTTGACCAATTAATTCGCGATCGCTATTGTGTTTTTCGCTCACTGTCATCCCATCAGCCACCACCGCCGACAGCAACGATTCAATACTTCCCAGTGCAGCCAAAGCCAAAGCCGGATTAATCAGTTCTCGAATCAAGCCAAAATTATTCCAGTGGGGAATACCTTGGGGCATCGGTAAAGATTGCGGAATGCTGCCAATTGTGGGTACATGCAGATGGAAATAAGAAGCGATCGCTGTTGCCAACACCAACCCCATTAAAGAACCAGGTATTGTAGAATTAATCCTGGGCCACAAAACTGTGGTTGCTATCACCACTATTGCCAACCCAACAGCAGCCCAATTTAAAGCTTCTACATGAGTTACGCTTTGCCAAAGCCCCGGCGCAAAATGTTCACTGCGCGGTAGTTGTAAACCAAAGAAATTATTTAATTGTCCACAAAATATAATCACGGCAATACCATTAGTAAAGCCTGCCGTGACTGGATAGGGAATAAACTTCACTAGCTGTCCAAGTTTGGCAACCCCCAAGGCAATCTGGATAATCCCAGCCATCACCCCAGCAATCCAAACTTTCTCAATGCCGTACTTGGCGACAATTCCCACCAAAATTACAGCCATTGCACCTGTTGGCCCTGTAATCTGTACTGACGAACCACCAAAAATTGCTGCTACAATTCCCGCCACAATAGCCGTGTAAAGTCCAGCTTTTGGTTCTACTCCACTTGCTACCGCAAAGGCTAAAGCTAAAGGCAAGGCTACCACTGCTGCTGTCAGCCCTCCGGTAAAATCGCCACGCAGTCCCTTAAACAAGCCACTCAAAGGCTTTGGTTCTTGGAGGATATCAGATATTGCCATATTCCGTTTCAACTCTCATACAAACTTTGTTGATGCAAAGATAGATATCACATGATATGCGAGCAATTAAGCATAATACCCGGAACCTCAAAGATGCCTGGGGCAAAAGCCCTTTCATTATAAACATCTCCCAAAAAAGTCAAAATTATATTGTTATTAACTTGTACCCTGCGACATTTGGGTTTGAGATGAAGCTACCTCGGCAGTGGATAATGACATAGAAGCGGCAATCTAGCGATCGCTCAAACAGATTACAGTAGATAGAACTACAATTGCGATCGCGTAGCGTACCGTATAGGTAATCGCCCATCTTTAGACTCAAGACTCAAAACTTTTTTCCGTGGTAATATCAGTAGCACGAAACCGCAAAAAGCCGTGGCTACTGTATTAAAATCTCATCGGGCATCAAGAAGGCGTAAACATTCAACGCATCCTCTCCAGCGCTTGCTTGAGTATGGACACCAGTATCGTAAACAAATTTGGCTGGCGACTACTTATTCTACCCTCAATAAATTTTTCGACTTGGCACCACCGGCCCTAATTGGCGTCGCGGTGGATGTGGTAGTTAAACAGCAGGATTCCATAATTGCCCAGTTAGGGGTACGCGATGTCTTTCAACAATTTTTGATTATCTCCTTCCTGACAGTCATCATTTGGATACTAGAATCTGTTTTTGAGTACGCCTACGCTCGACTTTGGCGTAATTTGGGTCAGAATATTCAGCATGACTTGCGTTTGGATGCATACAAACATTTGCAAGAGTTGGAATTAGCTTACTTTGAAGAACGCAGCACTGGCGGTTTAATGTCTATCCTCAGTGATGATATTAACCAATTAGAGCGGTTTTTAGATGGAGGAGCAAATGATATTATCCAAGTTTCTGCAACTGTTCTAATTATTGGCGCTGCTTTTTTTATCTTGGCTCCTGATGTGGCGTGGATGGCTTTGTCACCGATGCCATTTATCCTCTGGGGTTCTTTTGCTTATCAACGACTACTTGCACCTCGCTACGCTGATGTAAGAGAAAAGGTAGGTTTCCTAAATTCACGTTTGTCAAACAATATTAGTGGTATTACTACTATTAAAAGTTTCACTGCCGAAACTTATGAAGCCTCTCGTTTGGAATTAGATAGTAATGCTTATCGACACAGCAACGCCAAGGCAATTACTCTTTCTGCTGCTTTTGTGCCGTTAATTCGGATGCTGATTTTGGTGGGTTTCACGGCATTATTGTTATATGGCGGGATGGCAGCAGTTTCTGGAAAAATGTCTGTAGGTACTTACAGCGTATTAGTATTTTTAATTCAGCGTTTGCTATGGCCTTTAACTAGATTAGGCGAAACTTTTGACCAATATCAACGCGCAATGGCTTCTACTAATCGAGTCATGAATTTGTTGGATACTCCTATTGCTATTCATACAGGCGATGTATCATTACCAGTCAATGAAGTGCGCGGTGAAGTCCAATTTAAAAATGTTTATTTTGCCTATAAAGATAGATTTCCAGTGATTAAAAACCTGTCTTTGGATATTCCGGCGGGAAAAACTATTGCAATTGTCGGTTCAACTGGTTCTGGTAAAAGTACTTTAGTCAAACTTTTGTTGCGGTTGTACGAAGTGCAAACGGGAAGCATTACTCTTGATGGCATTGATTTGCAAAATTTGAATTTACAAGATTTACGCCGTTGCATTGGTTTGGTTAGTCAAGATGTCTTTCTATTTCATGGCACTGTAGCAGAGAATATTGCTTATGGTAGCTTTGAGAATAGAGAGCAAGAAATTATCACGGCGGCGAAGATAGCCGAGGCACACGAATTTATTATTAACTTGCCCCAAGGTTATGAGACAATTGTGGGGGAAAGAGGACAAAAGTTATCTGGTGGACAAAGACAACGGATTGCGATCGCCCGTGCAGTTCTCAAAAATCCCCCCATTCTGATTTTAGATGAAGCGACCTCAGCAGTGGATAATGAGACAGAAGCAGCAATCCAGCGATCGCTCGACCGGATTACAGTAGATAGAACTACAATCGCGATCGCTCATCGTCTTTCTACCATCCGCAATGCCGATTGCATTTATGTCATGGAACATGGGAAATTAGTAGAGTCGGGAACCCATGAACAATTGCTAGAGAAAGATGGAATTTATTCCGGCCTCTGGCGTGTACAATCAGGTTTGAGGTGAGTTTCACTCATTATTTTGAAATTACGAATTACGAATTATTTATGTTTTTTGGCAATAGTCAACCAGAATCAGGTGATAACAAGTGGCGTCACCAGTTGAATAAGTTTGTAAAAGCAAATCAGCAGGAATTGGCAGCACTGTTTTGGGGATTGTGGTTAGCAAATGGTAACAGTCAGGGTACTGTTGGTATTGATTTGCAACCAACGCCGCATTTTGTTTATTGTCCAAAAGAGCAGATAGAAAATTTAAATATTAAAGTTGAAAATCGGCTGCAAGAAATTTTGGGAATTGTTGAGAATCATAAACCGGAAGTGGAAGTTGTGATGATTGGGATTGGTAAGGGTGAAATTATGTTAATTCAATTTGCACCGGAACCAGCGCCACCGATTTGTTTTGAGCAAGTTGGTAAGGATGTGGATGGGTTATTAGAAGTTTTGGAAGAGAGGATGAGTGAAACTTTGAATTTATGACTACCTAAATCTTCAAGTTGATTAATAGATGCAAGCAGAATTGATTTTTATAACAGTTTTTTTTTATCTTTAGGCTTTTCAATAATGAGTCGTAGCAAGTATTATTCTCATTGGCCCAATTAGTACAGGTAAAAGCACGCTTGGAAAACTCGTCGCCCAAAAACTAGGTATTCCCCACTGTTCTATGGACGATGTACGATTGGATTATTACAAAGAAATAAATTATGATGAGGAACTGGCAAACCAAATAAGAGAAAAAGAAGGACTCCAAGGTATTTATCGATACTGGAAACCCTTTGCAGGCTACGCGGTTGAAAGAGTACTTTCTGAATATGGCAATTGTGTGATTGATTTTGGCGCAGGTGATTCTGTTTATGAAAATGATCAGCTTTTTAAGTGGGTGCAACAAGTTTTAGAGCCATATATCAATGTCGTATTGATTCTTTCTTCGCCAGATTTAGAAGAATCTATCCAAATCCTCAACGAACGCAACAGTGGTATTGTTAGTAATGGATTTGATTTAAACGAACATTTTATTAAGCACCATTCAAATTACGATTTAGCAAAATTTGTTGTTTATACAAAAGGTAAGTTACCTGAAGAAACAGGAGATGAGATACTTAAAATTGTAAAGCTTTAAAATTGATTACTTGTTCTAAGATATGAAGTGCTTTTTTTAGAATCGTTAGATATCCCAAATTGCTATTACTTACGCACTTGACCACTAAATCCAGCTGCTTTAAACTGCTTCAGCTTCAACGGAGTAGGCTGATTTGCAGGTACAGAAATTCTCAATTCAAAATTGCTAATGCCTGGTGGTACCTCAGCAATAGAACCTAAGCGAGTGCGGTTTTGCATTACCGTGTCATTGTTGGCATCATAGATGCGTCCAAAAATATCTGCGTCGTAGACTGTTTTGTAAGTGCCATTTTCTGCCTTGCCAAAGACAAGAAAACAATTAGCAGCCCCACTACCACTACTGATAACAGCCCCTTGTGCTAGTTCTGGTGGACAATCTTTATAAGAAACATCAAATAATCTAATCTGTGTAAGTGCTACAGCAGGGGGAATGCTCACCCACGATAGAAAGGTGATGAGACAGGAAATAAAAACGACCGTGAGTGAGCGCAAGCGCATAAAAGACTCCGTGGCTTAATCTTACAATATGTAACTTATAATCTCAGCTTACCTGAATTTCACTACAAGGGATTGAAGACTTTAATTTAACCTTTGTAATAATTAGGAAAATAAACCCTCAATTGCTATTAACTTATGACTCCAGATGAGATTGAAGCATCTATGCTCGCAGCCTTTAATGATTGTGATGCAGCAAGCTGTCCTCTCACTGACACGCAGAAAGAGATATTACTGCAAGTCGTGGAGCAAATTCAGGGAAATTCTACCTCTAGAGCATCAGCTATTGCTAATCCCTTAGACGAACTTACCGCAGAGGAGTTAGAAGCATTTTTACAGTTTGTTAAAGATGAAGAACAACGCAACCGCACTTGGAAAGTGCAATTACTCAACGACTGGCTATTGCAAAATGACTCTGGAACAGTACAATTTATTCGGCAACGCTATGGTTTACAGTGGCTGAATCGTGTAGAGTCATATCATTTTGATAAGTATTCTTATTTTGAGGATGCACTAAAACTAAGAATAGGCGATCGCATTGAAGTTTCCAATGCACTATGGGAATGGGTGCAAGAAGATGGCCCTTGTAAGCGCGAATGGTTTCCCTGTATGGTGATCAAGGTCGAGGAAATTAACAACGGTGATGATTCCTCTACTAACTGCGTCGTCCGCTTCTTCAACGGCGCTGAGTATGAAATTCAAGGCATTTACGAATGGAACCGCTATAACTGGCGCTGGCCGCAGAAATAGTTAAGAGTAAATCTCATTGAGTCTTTGATACTCGCGCACGAGTCTTTGATACTCGTGAATGAGTCTTTGATACTCGTGGACGAGTCTTTGATATTCGCGGACGAGTCTTTGATATTCGCGGACGAGTCTTTAATACTCGCGGATGAGTCTTTGATACTCGCGGACGAGTCTTTGATACTCGCGGACGAGTCTTTTATACTCATGGACGAGTCTTTTATACTCGTGGACGAGCCTTTGATACTCGTGGACGAGTCTTTGATGCTCGCAGACGAGTCTTTTATACTCGTGGAAGAGTCTTTACACTCTAACTGCTGGTGTACGTCGATGAAATTATTGCTTGAACAACGCCCAAGCCAAAAACCTCTCAGTATGATATAAGGCTAATTGATTGCTCACACCATTGAAAACGGCATCAAAAGCGTGTTCTGCCCAAGGAATTTCTAAAAAAACCGCAGTATTGCCAGAGTTATGTAAACGTTCGTACATTTGTTTGCCAAATCGCGCTTCCACCAAATGGTCACGACTACCGTAAATTAATAAAGTTGGTGGTAAAGGGTGCGTTAGATAATTTATTGGCGAAGCAATTTTATATTGATTAGGCAATTCTTCTAATGAACCACCCATAAATGCTTTTAAAACAGCGCGGGTGTTGATAGGATCGGGAAATGGTGGTGTTTTGTATCCTCCAGGTAAGTTAACAGGGCCGTAATAGTTCACCACAGCCCGAATGGGTGGTGCATCTGGTTGATAAGCCGCTAACATTGCTAGATGCGCTCCCGCAGAACGTCCTATAAGTACCATACGTTCTGGATCGGCTTCATAAGCTGCTGCATTTTTGCGAATAAAATTCAAGGCTGTACGCACATCATCTAACTGAGATGGAAACCGATATTTAGGTGCGTGTCGATAGTCGATCGCAAATACTGTATATCCCTGATGAGCGATATATTGATTAAACTCGGCATTTGCATGAGGGTTACCATATTGCCAAGCTCCACCATAAATTGCTACCACTGCTGGATATTTACCTACCTCTGAGGGTTGGTAAACTTCCATTTTTAAAGGCACTCCCGCAGGAGAAGCAAAGATAATATCTTTTTGATGACGGGTTTTACCTAATGCAATACCCCGGAAGGAATTAACCAAATCAAAGGGATGGGTTTGCATCTTAGTCCTTACTTGGACTGGAATTTGCTCTAGATAATTTGCTCCCAATCCTTGTTTCATTGCTTTAGCCATCTGCATTTGAGTTGGTGGAATATTCACTAGCACCCATGCACAAATTAGCAGTCCTATTAAGCTGAAAATACAAGCTAAACGTTGTAATTTACGGCGACGGATGTAGAAAAAAGCAAGTGATAAAGAGAGCAAATTTAATAACAATAACCAAGGACTGACTTCTGGCGCTCCTACTGCTAGGTTGAGTAAAAACATATTTGGAGCCGGAAGAATAATCCAAGAACTAAGAAATAGGCTTGCCAAACTTAGTAAAAATACAAGCCATGATAAAACTATTTTGGGTTTAAGAAACATATATGAATTGACCTAATGCATAAATAAATCCCTCATTATCACTCAAAGTGAATTGAGAAAAACTTATATACAGCACTTTGCAACTAAATGAGGTACAGAACCAAGGATTCACAAATCAAATTATTCTTCTTCCTCCTGCCTCCTGCCTCAAAACCAGTGACTTTGTACTTCATGCAAAAGAAAACTGCTGTAGATTCCCGACTCAAAGCACCCAGCTATCCACGTCTAATCGGTAAAATACGCACCCTAGATTGAGCTTGATCAACGGAGATCAATGCACCTGACTCCAGTAAGGACTCAAACTGGTTCAGGGCTGAAATGACTAACTGTTCGATCCTGTTCGGTAAAATATCCTAGGTGCGAACCTGAATGACACTTGGAGTATTAGCACCTGTTGCAGCTAGCAGGGAGCCGAAATCTAAATTATGGGTAAATACGATATACCCATTAGTTCTTGCCCACTCCATAATTACCGAATCTTTTTCACGAGGGTCGCCAACACAAGACCAGTGGACAGAGGAAATATTGTACTTCTCAAAAACCTTAACCCAATCAGGGGAAAGATTCATATCAATCAAAATTTTCATGCACTTTGGAGCGGCACTTCAATCTCTTCAACTCGCCATGCAGCATAGGCAAGCGCTTCATAAATATCGGCTTCTTCGAGGTAAGGATATGCCTTGAGGATGTCACTATTACTGTGTCCAGATGCCATTAAGCCGACAATAGTACCAACGGTAACACGCATTCCACGGATGCAGGGTTTGCCTCCCATCACTTCTGGGTTGCGGGTAATTCTAGTGAGATTTTGCATGGCTGTTAAAGAGCGGGAACTATTTTATTGGATTGAGAAACCAAAAATGGCTGCGTCAATCAAATTCATTATCGAACTTTCTTTACCTTGCAGGCTGACTAATTGCCAATCGAACCTGATTTGACAAAGCAGAAAGGCAATCTAGCTCAGGATAACTATTTCTCCATCAACCTAAACCTAAATGCTTTTGCAATGTTTGGCGCATCACTTCTACAGGCACTACTTCCTGCTGTAACCAAATTTTTAATGCTGCTACCCCTTGCTGGACAAGCATTTCTAAGCCATCGATCGCAATTGCGCCTTGTTTTTCTGCCTGCTCTAGAAATTGCGTCGGTTTCGGAATATATATCAAATCATAAGCGATCGCACCCTTTGGTAAATTTGCTATTTCCTCTCCACTCAAAGGCGACTGATCAACCTTGGGATACATCCCTATGGGAGTTGTGTTTACCAGCAGATTAGCTTGGGGAATTAGCTTTGGTAATTCTTTCCATTGATGAATTTGTAAATTTTCACTGATAGGTGAATTGCTCCAACTATTGCCAAATTCTTGTAATGTCTGCACATTCCGCCCAACAACATGAATTTTCGCAAAACCTAGTTGGTGACAACCTGCTACAACTGCTCTAGCTGCGCCACCATTGCCTAAAATTACTGCTACCTTCTGACTCCAATCTTGCTTATACGTTGTCTGCAAAGGAGCGATAAATCCTTCTATATCTGTATTTGTCCCCACCCATTGATTATTTTGGCGACTAACAGTATTCACTGCGCCGATAGCTTGAGCAAGAGGGGTAATTTCTGAAAGCAGAGGCATGATTGCCTGTTTATGAGGTATTGTCACACTAAAACCGACAACCCCAATAGCTGCCAAACCTGCGATCGCTATTTCTAAATTCTCTGGTGCTATAGGAAAGGGAAGATAAACGTAATCTAATCCTAAATGAGCGATTGCAGCATTATGCATCGCTGGCGAGAGCGAATGCTCCACCGGATGTCCAATTACCCCTAATAGCTTAGTTTTGCCTGTAATTAATCTTTCTTTAGTCATTAGTTACTAGTTATTAGTTATTAGTGATTTCCCCCAACCTCCCCTGCTCCCCCACTCTTCCAACTAGCCTACAATTATTAAAGCTACTTAACAATTCTTTGAATCATGCAGGCAACTACAGCCTCCTCTACAACCCCAATTCCTGGTAAATATTGGCAGTGGCGCGGGCACAACGTTTACTATGTGCGTGCGGGAGAGAAGCAAGCGCAACGTCCGCCCTTGCTTTTGATACATGGATTTGGTGCTTCCACAGACCACTGGCGCAAGAATATCACAGGATTGTGTCAAGATTTTGAAGTATTTGCGATCGATCTTTTAGGATTCGGGCGATCGGCAAAACCAACATTGCAGTATAGCGCCGACTTGTGGCGTGACCAACTCCATGATTTTATCAGTGAAGTAATTGGTCAAAAAGCGGTATTAGCTGGTAATTCTCTTGGTGGCTACGCTGGCTTGTGTGTTGCAGCGCAACGTCCCGACAGTGCGGCTGGTTTAGTTTTGCTCAATAGTGCAGGGCCTTTTAGCGAAAGCCAGCCTACACCTGAGCCTGAAGCTTTACAATCAGAAATTCAGCCTCCTAAACAACCCGCTACTTTGCAGAAACTTCTTGGTGACGGCACTAAATGGATTTTTCAACAACCTTTAGCCCAGTCTTTGTTATTTCAATACGTGCGACAAGGTTGGGTAATTCGCCAAACTTTAGAAAAAGTTTATCTTGACAAAAGTGCAATTACAGATCAGTTAGTAGAAGAAATTGCTCGCCCTGCTTACGATCCTGGTGCAATGGAAGTATTTGTGTCAGTCTTTAGCACTCCTCAAGGGGAAAAAGTTGATGTGCTACTAAAGCAATTAACTTGTCCATTGTTGATGTTGTGGGGAGAAGCTGATCCTTGGATGAATGCTAGAGAACGTTCCCAAAAGTTTCGTCAATATTATCCTGAACTCACAGAACATTTCCTAACAGCCGGTCATTGTCCCCATGATGAAGTACCCGATAAAGTAAACCAACTTTTAGGCGATTGGGCTTTGTCTATTCCCAAGTGATACGAACCTTTGCTGCCTTGAACTAAACTTCAAGTCTGTCCCTCTCCAATTCAAAGTTACGGTGTAGACACAAGTTATGTAATTAGCCAAAAGTCCTCCAAAACCTCACCCTGTCCTATTGGACATCCCTCTTTTTAGTAAGGAGAGGGACAGGTTTTACTTAAGTATTACCAGGGTGAGGTATCTCAGTGGCTCTGAGACTTAACCGGAAATTACGTTCACAAAGACTTGTGTGTACACCGTAGCCGACTCAGAGAGGAACAGATTTTGCGTAGTAAAACCTGTTAGAGGTCTTTTTATCTTTGGAAAATAACAGACTGGCTCCCTTTTTCCTTGTTTATAACAATCCCTCAAATTCGGCGAATTTACGCAAACGCGGTAAACATTGGCGCTGATAAAAACTGCTTAATGTTGGAATTGACAACCCAAATTCCTCAGATAATTCTTTCCAGCTAACTTCCGGGGGTAAGCGTTTGAGAATTAACACCTGACAATTAACATCTGGACGCCCTTTTATGTAAGTACCGCACAGTTCTCCTTCGGAATCTGTCTTAGCCCATATCTCCAATTCTTCCAAAATGGGAGGTGCTTGGGGCATAGCTGGGAGGTTATCTACAGGATCAATGGGTTCTCTTGTTCCACCTGATATAGATTGACGAACCCGAAGGGGAACTGTCGTGGATTGTTCCCGATTCTGGTTAATGTAAAAGTCTTGTAATCTCCGTTTTAGGTAAGCATTTAGCCAGGTGATTACACTGCCACAACTGGGATCATAGGTTTGACCAGTCAAACCTTCACAAACATTGCGGCAGAAATACAACCAAGTTTGTTGTAATGCATCTTGATAGTAGAGAGTATTTTCTCTCCAGAGTCTATTTGCTGTCAAGCGAATAATTTGCGTGAGCAGCTTCTGACGCTGAGGACTTCCAAGTGGGTGTCCACAGGCTTCGGTAACTAAGCGGCGTAGCTGTTCATCGAATTGAACCATGACAATCTTGGCGAAGAAAGCAAGAATATCTTAGTATTGCCTATAACAACGCCTTAAAAAACACCTTTCGTCAAGATGGTGTCTCTTTTGTCAAAGGGATTGAAGATTTAATCATTTTTTCCAAGTGCAGCCTCTCCAAGAGTTGGGCACAGTCGAAGTAGCTCTTTGGGGGTCTTGCTAGGCGTAGCGTCCCGTACGGAGTGCCCCCACTACTCTAACCTCCTCAATCAAATTCCAAACCAGGAAACTAAATTTTCCCACCAGGAATATGTCAAATTACCAACACTCAGTTTCATCTTGTTGCGAATATCTTGAATATTCCAGTTGGTTAGTTTAGCTAGAGTTTGCGCCTCTTGTTCAAAACGCTTGGGCAAAGACTGTTTGTATTTTTTACCCGCCTCACACTTAACTTCCCCTTCAAATGGATATTGCAAAATATAACGCCCTTGGAAAGATTCACGGTTGGCAGTTTGTAGGAACATCAAGTCCTCAGGGAATGTGTCGCGGGTGTAGCGGACATGCAAACGGGAGATGAAGACGTTACTGCTAAAAAAGGTAGGAACAAACTTGCGGGATGTTGGCAGATCACTTGGAGAATTATCATTTAGCCAAAATACGCCTGCTTCCTTGAGTTCCTCTGGAGTCAGAGGATCGGCAGCACACGGATCGCAACTACCCATATCCCAAGCGTATTCCAAAAAACCCACTCTTTTACCTTCTTTGGTGTAAGCGTTTTGGAAGAGGGATTTGTAAAATTCACCAAATTCATTTTTGATAAACACTGGAATATTGGCGTTGGTGGGGATTTTTACCGTCCGGTAGTTAGTGATTTCTGCTCCTCCTTGAGGCGAGAGGATATAGACAATTAAATCTTGCTCTGTCGTGGCATTGATCATGCCTAAACGAATTGGCAGCATGAACTTGGGTGATTGATAGGAAATTTGTAGCGGACGCAGGAACTGGTAGCCAGATTCCTCAAATTTATCTAAGTTGACTTTGGCAACAAAGAATTTCATTGAGGAACGGATATAGGGCTGAAGTAACTGTTTTGCCCCTTGAGGGATTTTGTAGCCGTTGCGTGTGAGCCAAGTCTCTAGTCCACCAGATTCTTTAGCACTGAGGATCACGATGTCGTATTCGCCCACGTTGAAACGCGCTTCGACTGTCACACCCAAACTGCGATCGCTTATCTGAGGTGCTGGGGCACTATTTTCTGCTACTGCTAAGGATCTTTTGCTAGAAAATATTGGTAGTGGGGCACAAGGATCTGGGTCAAAATATTCTACTAATCGTGGCGCACTAAAAGCATCTAAACGCTCCATAATCTTGGGTTCAGTCACACGAACTTGCTCTTTTTGCAGCACTGTTGGCACAGGTACTACTATTGCAAAATCTTTGACTTCGCCTTGGAAGTCGTTTGCCATTGTCAGGACGGTGCGATCGCCATTTCGCGCTATCACTACCTGAGAAGCTTTGTTATACAGCTTCGTATCAGCTTTAGCTACATAAAATCCACAAAATGCCCAAGCTGCGGGTGCAAAGCAAAATACAGCTACTATTGTCAATAGCAATGGTGTTAAAAGTCGAAAAATCTTCATTTTATAGCTCTACTTTTTTAATGCTGATTTTTTAGTGCTGAGTTAAGAGTTAGGAGTTCTCCCCCTGTTCCCACCCTGTGGGAAGCTAAAGCTACATCTCCCTCTTGCCAAGAAAATCGTGGTGCTAACCAGAGAACATCTAGCAGAATAGTCAATGGCGCAAGAACAAATAACGCCCAAAAGACTGCGGTAGAAACAAAGAAGTAATTTCGCAGGATAAAAGTTAATCCGGCGATGCAAAATGCCCAAACTACCCGCCCAATTCGGGAATTGGGAATTGATCGCGGATCTGTAATCATAAATAGGGCAAACAGCAGTAAAGACCCGCTCATCAGTCGGTGCCAATAAACATCCCAAGTCCAACCCAGCCAGAGATTACGAATCGCTTCTAATAAGGAATAGCTACCCAAAAAAGCTGCTGTGGTGTCCCAACGACCAACGCGCTGCAAAATCATGCCGCCAGTTCCGGCAAATAAGAGTGCATACCACCACTCTTCACCCCATTGTCCCGGCGAAACCCAGGCATCGGGAGTCAAAATTAAGGCAGATATGATGCCAAAATTAGCAGGATTGAAGAAATGCTTATCACCGAATTTGAAGAGAAATTTGCTAGCGATCGCACTTACTGCGGCTATTGCCATTGTCGTCCAATGATCAGCCCGCAACAGCAGACTTAGTCCCAGCGAGGTAATTAAAGCACTGCGAAGATTAAGCATTTGTTCTTTGCCTGTTACCCATGAAAATATCCATTGGCTTACAAGACTTGTAGCAATCAATACTCCAATCAACTCTGGTCGCAACGTCCAATCTCGTGTACCGATTCCCACGACTAGGAACAAGCCCAGAAATGAAATTTGATAATCTCGTATATCTTTGAACAACATTAACTTCTCATGCAGTGTTTATTCGTAGATTTATCACCAATTTAGATGAGTGCTAACTCAAACAGTATTGTTGTTACAGATTTTGTTACAAAATAAAGCAGTCAGTCTAAAAACCCCTGTGTCTGACTTTTGGGTGTCGATTATCATATCAAAGCGATCGCTCTGATGTTTGAAGCTATAAAGGAGTGCTTGTATCTAGAACTCTCTATTTTTACAATGGTTAAATTTTAGATATAAGAGAGTTAAGCTGTGATTCCCACCGCTTAACAGTCTCATATTAAGTAATCAGTGTAGTTATGCAAGATTACGCAAAAAAGACAAAACTTTATGCAGCTAGCTCCCCTGTTCCCAATTTTCTACCGCATTCTCCAGCCGAGTTTTACCAACTGCCTTTGGGCTGGAAATCCCAATTCTAAAGCGATCGCCCTAACCTTTGATGATGGGCCACATCCTCAATACACACCCGAAGTCTTGGCAGTGTTAGACCGTTATCAGATTACAGCAAGCTTTTTTTGGTTGGGTGTTTGCGTTAACCGTTCACCAGACATTGCCAAAGCCGTTAGCGATCGCGGACACTGGATCGGATTGCATGGCTATGATCATCGCTCTTTTCCGATGCTTTCCCCAAATGACCTGAAGGACAGTTTAGAAAAAACTCAAGTTGCCATTTACAATGCCTGCAATCTGCAACCTGAACAAGTGCGAGATGTCCGCCCCCCCAATGGTTTATTTACACCTGCTACTTTAAAATTGTTTTTGCAGTGGAATTACCGCCCAGTTATGTGGAGCGTTGTACCAGAAGATTGGGTACGACCAGGGGTAAACACTGTGGTAGAGCGAATTATGCAGCAGGTCAAAAATGGTTCGTTGATTGTTTTACATGATGGTGCTTGTGGTGGACAAGATGTTACTGCCACGCTTAAAATCCTCATTCCGAAACTACTACAACAAGGCTATGAGTTTGTGACTGTTGATACTCTATGGCAGCAAGCTAATGAGCGAAGGATTGCTCTCGATAGGTTGGGCGATCGCTAAATTATTAGGACTTACGCGATTAAATTGTCACGTACGAACCAACAGGTATTGGCCGTTACCAAGAATTTCACCATTACAACCGTCAAAATACTGTATGCACAAGAGCAAATAAAGCCTCCACATCCGGCAGAACTTGCTATAGTTCATGCCATAATTTAAATCTTTGATTTTTGCTTGATTTTGATCAAAATTTATCAACCAATTGCTGAGGGTATTTGAGTAATTAGCACCATTTAAATACCATTGATTAATGGTTTTTAGGTCTCTATTAATCTTTGGTATAACATCATAATTCCATACCCGCATATTGGGGAAAATATATTTATTGATAAAAGGATGGGTTATATTGTAAGGTAGTTTGGTTGTGATTATGTGAATTAAAATCTTACCATCCTCTTTGAGAATAGAAGCCAGTTTTGTGAATGATTTTGTTAAATTACCTACATGTTCAAACACCCCAATCGTCATAATTTTATCAAACTTAGTCTCCAAATTAATATCATTAAAGTCCTCTTCATATAAAGTGAATCTATCTGAACTGAGGTAACTGTTAGGGTCTTGCATTTTTCTCCGCATATACTCGCATTGTTGATGGCTCAAATTAACAGCCGTTACTTTCACACGCGGAAACCGGGAAAGAATGTAATTTGATGCAGAACCCCAACCGCATCCCAAATCTAGGATTTCGTCTCCATCTTCGATGCCTGCTTTTGCAATTAAATCGTCGAGCATATCCATTTGAGCTTGCTCAAGGTTAGATGCTCCTTTCTCCCATAAAGCCATACTGTATTTGGGATATAAAAGTTCTGTCTCTTTCAACATCAGACTGAACATTTCTTCGGGTAGGTTGTATTGAACCTTCATTAGTTCGTGTGATCCTTCTGCAAGGCGATCGCTTTCTTGTAACAGCCATTCATAGGGAACTAAAAGAGAAGGAAAATACTTGTAGCTGATTTGGATAGATAGATTTAAAAGGATTTTAAGCAGAGGATCGGGGATTTTTAGCCCATTGATATAAGCCTCTGCTGCTGCCATTACGATTCCATTGAATCCAGCGAGCGCTGTGCGACTTGCTTGGTAAGTAATTCGACTTTTTTTATTCACATCTCCTACTAAAGGAGTATGTATTTTGATATCTTTTGGAATGCTGGAAGTCATGTATACAGCCCCCATATTTCTATTAAAATTTTTGATTATCAGATTTTGGAGATCAATGACGTGCTGGTTAAGGCAGAAGGCAGTCCCAATGAAATAAGTTTCACCGCCAAGTATGAAAATGTCTTTCTCTCCCTCTGCTCTTTAAAGTCAGAAGTTAGAAGTCAGAAGGTTTAAGAAATAAAACTCCATCATTTTTTGCGGTGCAAGGGGTGCAGAACCTATGCATCACAATCTCGTCTTAAAGTTGAATCTGAGTTTTTGCCACAAGTTCCACGAATACAGGCAGTTTAAACCTTTTTCCCCTGTGTTTCATGCCCTAAAGCGAGTAACCTTTAATCATTGCCAAAGGTTGCCAATAACTTCTGTTAGGCCTATGATAAAACTAAATAAAATTGAGATTTATAAAACTAATTTATTGTATTAAAAATTAATATATTTTTATCTAAAGCTTGATAAAGGCTCCAAACTAAATTCCCCAGAGGGCGTGTGCAAAAGTATTATGTTCCTTACTTTTGGCTGAAGTGTTTGCACCCAATGGAAAAGTGTTTCTCTTAGGGTTTTAAAACTATTTAATAAGCAGAATGGGATGACGATTTTCGTCCATTTTCTAGTGGGAAGTATCCAATACGGTTCGGATAAGCAGGGGAGGGAAGAGAATTATTATTGAGCAATTTCTCTTCCCCTGCTTCTCTTCTCCCCCTGCTCAAGAACAGCTCGCCTCAACAGATAACTTTGTTAACCGAACCGTATTAGGGGAGTATCAGCCTGTGGTGGCTGATATCCCAGTGACTTATGTTAGTTCCTAGAGTTGATGTGTGGCGAGAAAAGCTTCGACTTCAGCAGCAGTCGGTTGGGAAGCGATCGCACCTGCTTTAATGGTAGTCAGCGCTCCAACAGCACTGGCATAAGTGACAATACGCTTTACTGTTTCTGCATCCCGCAAGCTGTGGATGCCGTGCTGACTCAATTGATGGATGAATCCTGCCAAAAAGCTATCTCCTGCACCAGTTGTATCAACTACTGGCATGGAAAAGGAAGGTAATTTGCCTTCATTCTCACCCAAACAGTAGGCACAACCGTTTTCTCCATCTGTTACTAGTACTCCTTCAATTGAAGCCAGACGGTAAGTGATGGCTCCAGGATCTGCGGTTTCAAATAGCCATTCAGCTTCTTCTTTGGAGAGTTTAAGAAAATCGACTCGCTTAAATAATTCTGGAATTTTTTGATGAGCGATATTTGGCTCGTCCCAAAATACAGGCCGCCAGTTGACATCCAGCATAATTTTCAGATCATAATGTTCTGCTAACTCTAGAGCGTAGTGAATTGCCTGTTCACTTTCAGGATAAGCCAATTCCAAAGTACCCAAAACCAGAAAATCTGCATCTTCAAACAGCGAATTTGGCAATTGTTTGGCTTGCAGGCGAGTATCGGCAAATTCTGCGGTGTCATACTGACCAAATCCGGCGAAGGTGCGATCGCCAGCCAGATCACGTGTAACATAAACTTGCCGCGTTGGTGCTGTAGGATGGCGTTGTACCCCTGTTGTCTCTACACCTACATCTTGCAATAGCTTAACCAGTTCATTTCCTGGTTCATCTTCACCAACGGCTCCGATAAATCCTGCTGGTGTCCCCAGCTTGACTAAAGCACAGGCTACGTTAGCTGGTGCTCCTCCTGGGTAGGGAGTCCAGGATTTGACTTCTTCCAGCTTTAGCCCTAATTGATCGGCTAAACAATCAAACAAAACTTCGCCGAGGCACAAAACACGGGGATTGCTCATTTCATTTTAGATTTTAGATTTCGATTTTGGATTAGAAATTTACAGTATAAAATCTACAACAATTTTTGCTAATCTGTCGCCAGTCCTTCATAGAATTAAATAGCAATTTTTACTACTCCATAACATCTATATGCTTCTGAATATCAACTAAATAATATAAGTGTTTACACTAAATGCGTCGCAATAGTTTAGTATATTAAAATACTCAAATCTCTTTGTGCTTTATATTTTTGCTAACTTTAAATCCAAAGAAAATATTGACAATTGGATTACTGCTAACACTTGAAACCCCTCCCAACAAAAGAATCTTCTAGAATTAGAAAGAGCGATTAAGTACATATACCAAGGGAGGATAGAAATAGTCATGGCTGGTGGCAAGTCTGAGACCCCCGTTAGTCTGTCAGACAGAGAACTGCAAATTATCGATTTAGTAGCTGCTGGCTTAACTAACCAAGAAATTGCAGGAAAACTGGAGATTAGCAAGCGTACAGTTGATAACCATATCAGTAACATTCTTACCAAAACCGAGACAGAAAATCGAGTAGCTCTTGTCCGCTGGGCGTTACAGTGGGGCAAAGTCTGTTTGAATGATGTCAATTGCTGTCTTCTGCCTAACCAGATCGAATAAATAATTTACTAGTAGCAAAGTAATTGCTCTGGTCTGGTATAATGGCAAGCTAACTTTGAGGTTTACTGATTGTTTCCTTCTTCACGCCTAAGTTTTCAGTGTGAACATTCTACCAAAAGTTCCGAGTCCTTCATTCAGCCGGAGTTTATGTTAGTGAAGCCAGCTGACCCTCGGACTCGGAAACTATAAAAGATCAGAATTTCTTATTAAGCAGAACAGATGTAGAAATGATGCAGGTTCTTTTTCCCCTTTTCTCCCTGCCCCCTGCCCCTTGTCCTCTTTCCCCATGCCCCATGCCCAAACTCAACAATCATCTACAAAAATTAGCAACAATTCAGTGGTGCAAGCGTTACATTTGAAAGAAATCTATGTTGCTCCATCGGCTTGGAGAGCAGTGTTCCAATGAATACTTCTGCTTCTTTTCAGGGTGGCTCGTCTCCCTTTGAATTTTTTAACTTTGATTTTACGACACCTGTATCTGAGAAAGTTACGGCCCCACAATACCGACCCTTAGACTTTCCACAACCCACACAAGATGCCGACTTACTTAGACAGCTATCGTTTATTCCAGGGTTGAAAGAAATTCTAATGATACGGCAGGTTCACGCTTTAGAACATGCTACTGTTTGGGTTCTTAGCGAATCAAAAAGTGCTTATCTTCCTAAAGGAAAACCTACTAACGTTCAACTAGATAATGAACTATTAGGCGGTTTGTCTACTGAGCTGGGATTTTACCTCTATGGTGAGGTGAATATTAGTGATTTGCGGCGTGCGGTCATACTTGCTCGACATCGCCTCACCAGTGGAGAATGGGATTTGGCTGTACATCCCCGTTGCGGCACAAATTTATCAGTAGCAATGCTCTTAACAGCTGGACTAGCTGTCGGTGTGCATTTGTTACTACCATTTCGACCAATCGAGCAACTTATCGGTTTGGGGTTAGCAGCAACGACAGCCGCCGAACTCGCACCTGATTTAGGTTCTATGGCACAGCGTTACCTAACAACTGCCATTCCTTTTAACCTAACAATTGAAAATATTACCTGTACACGCGACGTTTGGGGAAAGCAGGGACATTTTGTAAAGGTAAACTGGCGAGAATAAAAAGTGAAAAGTAAAGGAACCCATCATGCATTTTGAAACCAGTATCACCCTTAAGGAAGTGTTTCGTAACCAGCAGCGACCAGGCTTTTCCGAGCCGTTCCATAAAGTTGTGTTCAAGGTAGAATCTGATGGAATAGATTCCTTAGAGATTGGCCTATGGGTACATCCCTCTTGTCCAGAGAACGATCTCATCAAAGTTGGTCGTTCGTTTCTTGCTGGACGCCTCGCGGATATGACAACGGTTGCGTCGGAAACTGCATACACGCCATCTGAGGTTGATGCTCTCTGGCAAACGGTGAAGCCAGTCTAAATACTTTTTGTCTCCTCATTCCTAGTGTATTAAATGTAGGTTTGTAGAGCAAAGTAAAACTTAACAATCACTGGAATTTTATGTTTCATATTTCAAGCCAATCTACAAAATTTATTGCACTAATTTAGAGTAGACAAGCTACTACAAATTTAAGATTTACTTGATAAATCAGTTCTTAGAAAAGAGTGTAATGAGAAAGCTTTACTTTTTACTTCCCGGTACAGATGGCAAATTTGCGTGTGGTGGTCTTTGGGCTGAGTTAAAAGCACTTAATCTAGTTCAACAGTTCTGTAGTGCTGATGTTGTAACTTACCGTCAACGGGAAAAAGATAAGCTTTTTATTGATGATTTGCTAAAAGAGAATAGTTTAAGTGATGTAATTTTTGTCATCAGTTGGGGATTTGATGTAGCTCAACTTGTAGCTAAACTTAAGCAATACAATGTCGTTTACCATGCACATAGTGCAGGTTATCCATTTAGACTACCTGCGAGTATTCCGATCATCACTGTTAGCCGCTATACAATGGGATATTGGGGAGAAAAATCGCCCAATTCTCTCATTTATTATTTGCCCAATCAAATTTCTGATGAATTTCAAAATTTAGGTCAAGAACGGGATATTGATGTTTTAGTGCAGGCTCGGAAATCTTCTGAGTATTTAATTAAAGAATTAATTCCAGCGTTACAAAAACGTTGTAAAGTATTGGTTGTTGACTCTTATGTAGAAGATTTACCCGGATTATTCAACCGAGCTAAGGTTTACCTCTATGATTCGGCTGAGTACTGGGCACAACAGCGTGTTAGTGAAGGATTTGGTCTGCAACCAATGGAAGCCCTTGCTTGTGGTTGTCAAGTATTTTCTAGTGTCAACGGTGGACTAGCTGATTACTTAGATCCGGGGTTTAATTGTTATAAAATTGCTGGATATTCACAAGAATACGATGTCCAACGTATTCTGAAGGTCATTGATTCTTCAGGAGCTTTTAGTTTGTCTGAGGAGTTTTTGGCTGAATATCGAACTGAAAATATTATTAAACGTTTCCAAGTTATTCTGAATGAGTTAAATGAGTTTTTTGATCACAAAATTCAGCAGCCATCTAATATTAAAAGTTTGACTAAAATACGTGTGGCAAAATTACTCGCTCAAAGGATATACGGTAAGCTGAGGAAGAAATACTTTAAGTAATAGAAACGTAGACGCGTAGCAGCTTGCCACAGGCTATCGCAGAGGCGCTAAGAACACAGAGAGAAAAGAGGAAATGGGATGATTCGGCGGTTATTAGTTACTGGGGGTGCAGGGTTTATCGGGGCAAATTTTGTGCATCACTGGTGTCAGGTTTATCCGGATGACCGAGTGGTGGTATTGGATGCGCTTACGTACGCGGGAAATCGTCTGAATTTGGCGCTAGTTGAGGGAAGAGAGAATTTTCGTTTTGTGCAGGGGGATATTTGCGATCGCACCATCATAGACGAGTTATTATCAACCGAAAATATAGATACCATCGCCCATTTTGCTGCTGAATCTCATGTTGATCGTTCGATTCTTGGGCCAGCTGCTTTTGTTCAAACTAATGTCGTAGGAACTTTCACGCTGCTAGAAGGTTTTCGGAAACATTGGGAAGCAAAAGCACAGCCATCTGATTATCGTTTTCTACACGTTTCTACTGATGAAGTCTACGGTAGTTTGGGCCCAGATGATGCAGGTTTTTGTGAAACTACACCTTACGCTCCCAATAGTCCCTATTCAGCTTCAAAAGCTGGTAGCGATCACTTAGTGCGTGCTTATTACCATACTTATAAACTCCCGACAATTATCACGAATTGTTCTAATAATTACGGCCCTTATCAGTTCCCCGAAAAGCTAATTCCTCTGATGTGCATCAACACTTTGATAGGTAAACCATTACCTGTTTATGGTGATGGTAAAAATGTGCGCGATTGGCTTTATGTGGGCGATCATTGTGGTGCTTTAGATGTGGTAATTAATCACGGCCAACCAGGGGAAACATACAATATTGGTGGAAACAATGAGGTGGAAAATCTCAACCTGGTGCAACTTTTGTGTCAGATGATGGATGAATTAGCACCTGATTTACCAGTGCATCCGGCAAAGCATTTGATTACTTTTGTCAAGGATAGACCTGGACATGATCGGAGATATGCAATTAATGCGAACAAGATTAAAACTCAGCTTGGTTGGACACCTTCAGTAACAATTGCTGAGGGTTTACGTTTAACTGTTGAATGGTATCTCAATCATCGTGATTGGTGGGAACCTTTACTGTCTGCGGAATATCAAGCTTATTATCGTAAAAATTATCTTTAACCCATATTCTGCAATAATGTCACAATCGATAATTTCTGTTGTGATTCACTCTGTCACTGGAGGCATAATTTTTTGCGGCGTAAGACAATATCCCAGCGCCTTCATAATGGAATTGACGTTTTCAAGGCGCGGGTTGCCATTGCTGGATAAGGCTTTTTGTAATCCTCGGCGTGTCATGCCTGCTTGCTCGGCTATCTCACTAATTCCGCGTACACAAGCAACGACGCGCAAGGATGCCAATAATGCGCCGGAATCGTTGTCTTCTGCATATTCCTGAAATATCTCGGTCAAATAATCGTCGATTTCTTCCGGGTGGTTGCGGAAGTACTCTTCTTCAAATTCATAGAGTGTTCTAAATTTCCTCACTGCTTAGATACTCCTTCCAGTAAGCTTTTGCGTCCTCAATGTCCTCAACCTATGTGCTTTTGTCGCCTCCACACAGTACGACAACAATATTTTCAGCATCTTTGCCAAAATAGACGCGATAACCGGAACCAAAGAACATTCGCAACTCGCTCAAACCATCTCCTCTCGGCGCTACATCAATTGCCTTGTTCAAGTCGGCGTAGGCGTTGCAAAATGCGTCATTTTCCTTGTTGGTCACGTAAATTATTCATCCACTGTGCAAACGGCTTGTAGCCGTCTTGATTGGCATAGATGATAATCCGTTTTGGTTGTGCTGTTATTTATAACATATGCGAATTATTATTCGCACCAATCTTTTAAGAAAACTCAAAATTGAAATCTTCAACTGGTTTTAGTCAATTATCTGGCTCCCACAGTTTCTCTAGATAATGACTATCCTTAAATAGTAAGGGAATCAGATTATCGTAAACTGCTAGCAGGTGTAAGATGCTGCAACCAGAAGAGATATTACAAGATCGTTATCAAATCCAACGCCAACTCGGCAATAATGGAATTCGTCAAACTTGGCTAGCTAAGGATTTACAAGCCTCTAGTGGCGAAAATTCGACCGTTGTGGTCAAACTTTTGGCCTTTGGCGGTACTGTACAGTGGGATGACTTGAAACTTTTTGAGAGGGAAGCACAAATTCTCAAACAGCTAAATCATCCCCGCATCCCTCAATATATAGATTATTTTTGTATCGACGATCGCACCCTCTGGTTTGCCTTAATACAAGAATATATCCCTGGTGAGTCGCTTAAGGAAAAACTTGCTGATGGCAAAAGGTTTACTGAAAAGCGAACTAGAAAAATTGCTATTGAGGTTTTAAATATTCTCACGTATCTACATGATTTAAATCCAGGGGTCTTGCATAGAGATATTAAACCGAGTAATTTAATCTGGGGCGAAGATAATCGGATTTATTTAGTTGATTTCGGTGCAGTTCAGGACAAAGCGGCAAGAGAGGGCGTTACTTTTACTGTTGTTGGTACTTATGGTTATGCCCCAATGGAACAATTTGGTGGTCGAGCGGTTCCAGCTTCAGACCTCTATGCACTGGGTGCGACTTTAATTCATTTGCTAACTGGAACTTCGCCCTCTGATTTACCCCAGCAGGATTTGCGGCTGCAATTTACCGACCGAGTTAATCTCAGTCCCAGTTTTGTCAGTTGGCTACAAAAGTTGATAGAACCTGCTCCAGAACAACGATTTACTAATGCTCGCCAAGCGCTGAATGCTCTCAAATCTGGTCTGGCTGTCAAATCTGCAAACAAGAATCAACTTTTGCCGCTAAAAGAAATAATCAACAATTCTGGATGTGGGATAAATAATTACAATGAAACAGTCCCAGAGGAAATTCTTGGTTGGAATTGGGGCGCATTCCTAATGCCTTGGTTGTGGATGTGGCCAAATCAAGTGTGGTATGGGCTATTCTGTTTTATACCCCACGGTTGGTGGTTAATGGCGATCGCTCTTGGTGCTAAGGGCAATGAATGGGCTTGGAAAAGTAGACCGTGGCGCAGTATTGAACAATTCAAAGCGCACCAGAGAGGCTGGGCGATCGCTGGGATTTTACTTGGAGCGCCTATTAGTCTTATGCTGTGGCTTCGAGCGATCGCTGTACTAAAATCTGTATTTTAAGTAGAAGCGCACAGATGTGCGCCCCTACTCTATTTTTAACTACTAACTTGGGATTCAACTACACCGACGGGACAAGATACGTTTGTCCCTCCTAAACCACAATACCCATTAGGATTTTTAGCCAAGTATTGCTGATGGTAAGCTTCGGCATAATAAAATTCCGGCGCATCCAAGATTTCTGTAGTAATCTTGCCATAACCTGCACCGTTGAGGGCTTGCTGATAAGCTTCCCGTGATGCTTCTGCTTGCTGCTTTTGACTTTCAGAATATACATAAATTCCCGAACGATACTGAGTGCCAGCATCATTACCTTGGCGCATCCCTTGGGTGGGATTGTGGCTTTCCCAGAAGACTTTGAGCAGTTCGGAATAACTAATTACTTTGGGATCAAACACAACCAACACCACTTCATTGTGACCAGTTCGCCCACTACATACCTCTTCATAGGTTGGGTTAGGTGTGAATCCAGCAGCGTAACCTACTGCGGTGGTGTAAACTCCTTTAAGTTGCCAGAATTTGCGTTCTGCACCCCAAAAACAGCCCAAGCCAAAGATTGCCTTCTCTAATCCATCGGGGTAAGGAGCTTTTAAAGGATTCTTGTTGACATAATGAGCCGCAGGTACTGAGATAGATTGTGCCCTTCCTGACAAAGCTTCTTCAGGCGTGGGCATAACTGACTTTTTGCCAAATCCGAATAGTCCCATTGATTTTGATGATATATATCTTTACCTTATTTACTATTCTAAAGATTCTGGCGATCGCTTGGGGTTTTCTCAGAGTTCTAAGTACAGATTTTTACTTCAATGCACTTTGTTAACCTTATGGCGCTAGTCAATGTTATTTATCAATGTTATGAATACTTTTTAGGGGTAAATTGGCGTTAGAAGATACTCATGGATAAAATACCAAAAATTGATCGTCAAAGGGAGCATCAAGCAAACGAACGTACTTTTCTTGCTTGGCTACGCACTTCTATTGCATTGATTAGCTTTGGTTTTGCGATCGCGCGATTTGGTATATTTCTGCGCCAGTTGAATATTGCTATTACTCAACAGGAACCTCCGGTAAATCCATTATCCACTTCGGAAAATTTGGGTTTGGCTTTGGTAATTTTTGGAATTTTGACTGTTGCGTTAGCTGCGTGGCGATACAATCAAGTTTTCTGGCAAATTGAACAAGCAGATTATAAACCAAATAGGTTAATGGTTTGGATAATGACCGGAGTCGTAATTATTTTGGGACTTTTCAGTATTCCTTTGCTCTTAAGGCGTGATCAAGTCCCTGCTCGTTTTCCTGTTCCAATTCAACCACATTCCCGAAATTTGCAAAGATCAACCCCAAACCTCAATGTTAAAAAAGGGACAATTACTACTCAATACAAACAAATATTTTACAACAATATCCCCGACTTTTTAAAAAAGTTGGGGATCTGAGCTTTACTTAGCAGTAGCCTCAGAAATAACCGTTACACAAGCATTCACTAAGGGTAACAGCGGCCCTAGTTGTTCTTGTCCATTTACGGCTAAATCGCTGTGACACAAATAAACTCTCTCTGATACACGAGACAGTAAATCTGTCAAAATTCTTCGCAGTCTTTGTTCTTCTGCCAATTTTTCATCTTCTGCTGTCCAAGGTTCGCCTAATCTGTCTCGCAGGAAAAACGGCGCACCAAACAAAGTTGCTGCACCACCTTTAGCCCACAGGGGTGAACCAGCATCCAGCCAAAAATGCCAACGGTGCGATCGCCTACTAGATCGGTATTGAAATATAGTTGCTAAGGTAACGGCCTTCCTTGCTCCACCTATGGGACGCACGGGGTAAGGGTTGGCGGTAATCGTACCACGTCGCAGTAATTGAATGAATTCGATAATAGTTGTGTGAGGCGTTGTCTCAACTGGGGCAATTTGTCGTAATCTGGTGTCAATTTCCCAGTAGTGTTGGGCGGTTTCTAATAATTCGCGCAATGCTGCTAGTTGTTCATAGGGGAGATTGCTACCATTCCACAAAAAGCGTTGAATTGCTCTGTCTAAGAGGGAAATGGGGCTGGGAATTAAACGCAGTTCTTGTTGCGATCGCTGCTGTTCTAACCACTGTAATATCTCATTATAGGCTGTAGTAGCCGCATAGCCGATTCTATCCCAACGCTCGAAGGCTGACACTGGCAACAAGTTGGGGTGGTCGGGATGTGGTACAAAGCAGTAATCTGCAATCAAACCAGCACGTACCGGGTCAATATCGGTGGTAAGTGAGGAGTTAGGAGTTAGAAGTGAGGAGCTTTCTGGTGCTTGCTGTTTCCTGCTCAATACAACTAGCATTTCTGCCACGGCATCCCGGTCTACGAGGCGCCCTAAGCCGGGATAAACTAGTGCCAACATGGTGAGTAATGCGCGAATGACGGGTGAGCTAATTAGGGGACGTTGGTCATTGAGCGATTGGACTTGGATATTTTGCTTGATGAGGATTTCTACTAGAGTATAACGAGCGATCGCATCTAAACCCGGTGCAATAATCGCCACTTCTTGTGCTTCTACTTGCTGTGATTGGATGGCATTAGCAATTACCTCGGCTGTTTGTCGCAATAGTTGGGCGCGGGAGGTGGTTTGAATTGAATGCACAATCTCAGGTAAGCTAAACAGCACCATTGGCTCTGTGACTAATTCCACCATCTGTTTAGCTTGCTCACCAAGAGACTCTGGAGGCGGCCCAGTCAAGATTTCTACTCGACAGCGTTCTGCTAGCCCTTCTAGGTAGTTCGGGTCTGCTCCTAACCCTAATCGCACTGCACCATCGGGATTGTAGCTAAACGCCCCGACTGCACCTTGATCTAATAGCAACTCAAACAAAAGACGCGCTACGCTAGGATAATCATCTACATCATCTGCTAATACCGCCTGATAGCGTTTAACTAGATGCTGTTGGTAATTGCGATCGCTTAACAAATATTGACTATAGAGTTCGGTAATAATGCCATAAGTTAGTAACCCCCTTTCTAAACACCAGTTACGCCAATCTAGCAGCAAAGATGCCAAAAATTCCGGCTCTAAAGTTGTAGTATTCTCCCCCAGACCCCTTGTCAAAATCTGGGCAATATCTTCGCAATGTACACCACTATAAGCAGCTAGTTGCAACAAGTCTAGAATGCGACGCACCAAGCGAGACTCATTCACTCCCGCAATCCTTAAAATTTCTTCGTCTAATTGGGGACGCCAGAGTTTAGTTGCTAACTCCTGCTCTGTTTCTGGCCGCAATCTTACCGGAAACTGTGCTTTTAAATTCAACGAGTTAATTAGCAACGGCCAAAATAAAATAACTTCATCTTGGAAAAAACCTAACGGTGTCTTGGCACGCACCGGATATTTCCCTAATGTTGATGTAACAATTATATCTCCCAATTCTCTACGATTATCATCATTGGCAGCTAAGACTAAAACTCCTGGCTCTGTTTGTTTAAGATATAAAAATTCGGGTATATGAACGCCTTTTTTACGTTCTTGCTTTTTAGTATAAAATGATTCACTGTAATGTTTGTCAGGTTGTACCCAACTACAAAATTGCTCTACCAAGCGAGTCGTCTTACCACTGCGGCTATTGCCAACAATCCAAACCGAATGAGAAATCACAAACTTTCTCCTTGTAGATTTGTTAATATACCTCGTGCGTTAACTTAAGGTTAAGAATCACCAAACAATGCTGGATGATTGTCTCCAATGAAAAACTCTGTTTTTAGCCAAAAAATCTATTCTTTTCTACTTGATACTTACCGATGGTACTTACAGACTCCTGAACGTTCTTTACATCAAGCTTACGATGCAGCATTAAAGATTAAGGAAATAGAAAATAAGCATTTCAATGGTAATAAAATAGACATTGACTCAGCCATGTACAGCAACAGCGTAATGGATTATTTTGAGTCAGACCTAAATAAGTTATTAAAGACTGCCAAAATGCGGCTAACAGAGTTTAGAGCAAGCCGTTGGTTTTTAAATGAAGAGAATCAAAAAGCTGCTCAGAAAGCAGGTATCGAGCATGCCAGCCCTTCTTTGGTTTTGGAAAAGCTAAACTTTATCGATCAAGTTATATCCAAATACACAACAACTTCTGCTCAAATAAGTTCTAAAACTTTAGTAGTCAAACCTCCAAATCTACCAGCTAATGTGATATCTGATGACAATTCGTTGCTCGTCAATACTCCAACAGTACCGCCCAAAATACCAACTCTAGACTCGGGTAAGAAACCAAAATCAAAGCTTAAAGCCGATACAATGGGCGTTTTACCCCGCTCTATTTTAAGTACTATTACTCGCCTGCAAGTTGAATTAGACCCTAATTCTGAACAAGAGGTAATTCATAATTTTCGTCAAGCTCAAAGAAGAACAATTATATCTATCAGGTTTATTTTACTATTAGTTATCGTACCACTTCTAACGCATCAAATAGCAAAAGCTTTCGTAGTAGGGCCACTTGTTGAGGAGTTTAGAGACAATGAGCAAATACAGATATTCCTCAATCCCGAAATGGAAGAAGAAGCTCTTGTAGAATTACATAGATTTGAAGAAAAGCTCAAGTTTGAAAATCTCATTAGAAATGCCCCCCCGTTGCTACCTGATCAGATTGAAGTTGAACTGAAAAAGAGGGCTATTGGGCTTGCTGAAGAATTTCGCCACGAAAGCTCTAATGCTATCAAAAATGTTTTTGCAGATATGTTCTCGGTGGTTGCTTTTATCTGGCTTTTAGTCGTCAGTAAATCTTCTATTGCTGTGATCAAAGATTTCTTTGATCATATTGTCTATGGACTTAGTGATAGTGCCAAAGCATTTATCATTATTTTGTTTACTGATATATTTGTAGGTTTTCACTCTCCTCATGGCTGGGAAGTACTCCTAGAAGGTGTATCGCGTCATTGGGGATTACCAGCAAATCGGGATTTTATCTTCTTATTTATTGCTACATTTCCAGTGATTTTAGATACAATTTTTAAATACTGGATATTCCGGTATTTAAACAGAATATCGCCTTCAGCAGTTGCTACTTATCGTAATATGAATGAATAGGGATTGTGCATGGGGCCTTGAAAATTGCGGAAACATCTTGGTGGTGTAAAACAAGTAAATTATTTTTGGTTTTTGATTTTTGAATTTGAGCGAAGTAGATAATCTCAAAAGTTTTGGATTTTGATGAAAGAGGTACTTGCTGAGTTAAAAAAGTTTAATAAAGTTATTGCTATCAGCTTACCTATAGTTTTGTCGGTTTTGCTGGTACGAATGCAATCTTTAGCGTATCAGGAACTTAGCCCGCCAGAATGCCGCGTGAAAAAGTGGGATATACCAATATCATTGATTGATGAAAATCAAAAAGTACCATTAATTCAGAGGCTACCAGTTACTTGTTGTCAAAGTGATACGTCTTGTTTGGATGAGGTTATCTATGGAGAAATACCAGACAAAAAGGCACTGGTGAGTGCGATCGCTCAGAGTCTCCAATACCTGCAAACGGCTAATGCTGGAGCTGCTTATCAAAATTATCAGGTGGCTGGGATTACGCGCGATCGCGTCTTTAAAAGCTTGAAAAGATTCCGCGAACTCCTATTAACAACTAATTCTGCAACAGAATTACACCAAGCCATTGAGCGGGAATTTGTTCTTTACCAGTCAGTTGGTAAAGACACTAAAGGTTCCGTTTTATTCACCGCCTATTATGAACCCCTTTACGCAGCCAGTCGCGTCCCCACAGCAGAATATCGTTATCCTGTTTATCGATTACCTCCTGATTTAAACTCTTGGAGTAAGCCTCATCCTACCCGCGAAGAGTTAGAAGGAGCAGATGGTTTACAAGGCGCAAAAGGGAAGTTGCAAGGATTAGAGTTGTTTTGGTTTCGCGATCGCCTTGAACCATATCTAGCTCAAATTCAAGGTTCAGCCCGACTTCAGCTTCCCGATGGTACTCAGACAACAATCGGTTATGCGGGTAATATCGCTTATAACTACAAAAGTATTGGGCGAGAATTAGCGAATGATGGCAAATTACCATTAGAAGGTATGACTATGCCGATTATTCTCGACTATTTCCAAAAATATCCCCAAGAATTAAATATTTATGTTCCGCGCGATCGCAGTTTTGTTTTTTTTCAAGAAAATCACGGGAAACCAGCGCAAGGTTCTATCAACGTACCACTAACAGCAGAGCGTTCTATCGCTACAGATAAATCTCTCATGCCTCCTGGTGCTTTAGCGTTGATTCGCGCTTCTATTCCCTTTACTAATCTTACCGGAAAGATGGAGGAGCGCATCGTTAGCCGCTATGTTCTTGACCAAGATGCCGGAGGCGCAATTAAAGGTGCAGGTAGGGTAGATTATTTTTTAGGTACTGGTAAAATAGCAGGCGATCGCGCTGGTGTCACAGTTAGCAATGGACAATTATTTTATCTATTACTCAAGTCCAATAATTAAACAAACTTGCATTTTAATACTAAGAATCCCAACTTCTTTAAAAAGTCGGCATTCTTAGCCTTTCAGCGTAAATAAATTACACATTCCAAATCAATGAAACGTTTGGAGTAAGTAACTACAAATTACGAATTACGTTAGCGTAGCGGGGCGTAGCCCATTACGAATTACGCTACTAGGCTTCTATATCAATATCACCATCATCATCGTCATGATCATAAGGGATATCGTCAAGGTCTATCATTTCTGAAATTTCTTCTACTTCATTTAAATACTCAGATTCTTGATGTTCCCGCTCTATTAGACGACCAGTTGACTTTAACCATTCCAAGAGAATAAATTCATTACTTGTACGAATTACAGGCGCTCGTTGGTTACGAGGTTCTTCACGCAAAGGACTTGTAGGCATAAAAAAAACTCACTTTGAATTATGGATCACTATGCAAAAACAGGAAAATTGTCCACTAGGGTTAAAAGTCTTGTGTAACAAGCCTTTTCTCAATAGATAAAATATGAACCATTGAGTTTTTTATTCTCTTGTCCGTCTAGTTACTTACCATTAAAATGTCTTTACGTCAGTCCTAAAAAATAAATCTTCAAGCGGACGGCATCTCACAAGGCATTTGGCAGCTTGGCGAGAGTTTCATACATATTAGAGGGTAATGCAGACAATCTGTTCGCTACAGCGACTGCATCAGCTAAGTTGCTAAATTGACACCGGACAATTTCTTGTCCATTTCCTGACGGGAATCGCTTCCTAGCTTTATTAGATACTGCACAAATAATCGCTAAAGCTTTGGCGAACCCATCTTTTGTCAATATTGTTTCTTTAGCGAACCCTTCAACAGGGATAAGACAGACCTCAAATCGATAGCCTGGTCTGGGAGAAACAGCTATATCGATATAGGGTTTATCTTCTTTCCTGATTTTGCGTAAATATTGGGCAGTCAAATTAGTATCGTGCAAATCAGTCCCAAGGGCATAAGTAAAAAAGCAATCTTCTGTGAGTGACTCAGGACGCGTAATTATCTCCGTTGGCATAAGTTCAAGTACTAACTGTATATTATCTGGGCTTGTGACACACTAAACTTGTCCGTTCTTATAGCACATTTTTGGGCAGTCACATGTATGAGTTTTACAGGAAATATTCCAATAAAGTTGTGCTAACTCAAAATTTCCGTTTTCGCAATCAATTTTGAAGACTCTCATCTCTAAAGGCATAAATTGGCAATAGCAACTGACATAAAACACCTCTAGAATCAAAGGGTGTAGAGATTTAGATTCGGAGAAGCGTCTATATATAGTCAGTTACATGACCGAAAATATTTCTCAACCATACTAATTATAACATACTTGACGAGTGAAACTTTTTTAACTATTCTGACCTATGATATTACGGGTATTAGCGTCGAGCCTAGAGAGGTAGAGGCTGGTACTAAAATTGCGATCGCTGTCAAACACCGCGCCGATAATTATATTGATATACCGCCGTTAATATTTTTCATTGCTGTCTGAGGAGTCAACGCTCTTAATTCTGTTGATAACAAAGCTCTCTATTTGAATGAGATAAATTTATAAAATACTTGACGATAGACTGCTGAAGATACCCTATTTTTGCTAGATATTCAGGGGAATAATATTCCTGGATTTAGATATGTTTTAAAAGTAAGTGGTTTTTGTGGCGTTTTTATTATCTCATCAGGGGGAAACTAAAAAATTTCGCCTATATATGTTTGTTCTTAATTAAGCTTTTTTTAGAGGTTTTAATAAGTATTTAGCAGAGTGTATACACTTTACAAACATTTCTAATATTTCGAGCTTAATCCAAGCTTATTGAGGCTGGATGGGTTGGATGCCTTTAATTTGACAAGGGGCTAATTTAATTGCCTAGTGCGATCGCACTGCTTGCGGGGAGGCGGTTGGAGGTGGGGTTCTTCTACCTAACAAGGGTCGAGAACCCCTATACCATAGATAGTAATAATTCTATTCAGGATAAACCCCTCTTAATTTCTATCTGGAGGGGATTTTATTCCTTAAATGACCTCGTTGCGTTAACAAAACTCTTCCTGGGCAATGGATTCAGATTTTACTCTGGTCATATCAATTAAAGAGCCGTATGCTACCAAGCATTGTCTAGCATTTATACTGGATTACTCAAACTGATAATTGATAGTATGGAGATATAGTACTCATATTGGGTTTTTGAAAAAACCCCGTACAACTCGAAAAGGCTGATTTCCTACTGCGTACTCCCCACTTGCTGCCTATCGCGCTTCTCTGCGAGACGCTTCTCTTTGCACAGAGGCTTCTCTTTCAGAGACGCTAACGCCAACGCGAACGCGCACCACGCAAATAAGTATGGCTACGCAGCGCTGCGCGAACAGAAATCAAAGCAGATTCCTATAGTATGGAAAAACTTAAGGAAGAATGTAGCAGTTCTGGTTAAAAAGCTCGAAACCTAGTTTCTATAACCATAAATACCTAATTAAAGAAATATTAATGTTTTGTTAACTTAAATTAATACAAATTTATGTATAGTATAGAACTTTGCTAAACTTCATAATTTGAGGAAAAATAAATGTTAAATCATGTAAGATCGGAATGCTTGTAAAATTGGAAACAACTAACGCCCACAGTACACCATAGGAAAATTAGAAAATGTCTAGGCAAAGTTCTCACGAGAGAAACTTTTTCAAAGCTTTAATTGGTAACGCTATCAAAGGATCTCATAAGTTAAGACTGGGACTCAAATCTAGCTTGATTATTCTGATTGAATCTGTACCTTTTTTGATTGCTTGTGCTGTACTTGTAAGCGTTATCAGCCTAAAAAGTCCTATCCTGCTTTTTTGTTTACTAGTTGGTAGTTTAATTGCAGTCATCATCCAAGAAATTGGGCAGCAATTGAATTTACCAAAGCGATCGCTAATAATATTACAAATTTTAGCCGCAGCCGTAATTCTGAGTTTATATTGGTTAGACTGGTTTGCAGCCCCCGCACAAGCACAGTTTTTTGGGGAAGCTGAAAGGTTTTTCAAAAGAAACTTAGGTGGTGGAACAGGAGTTGGTGGTGGTAGTGAGGCAGCAATAAGTTTGATATTTAATGTGTTGCGGGCCATTTACTTACTCTATATTGCAATCTCTTTGGTTGGTGTGATTAACGCAGTCCGTAAAGATGAAGATTGGCAAAGCATTGCCAGAACTCCCCTATTAGTCGTTGTTGCTGTTACCATTGCTGATGTACTCACACGCTTTGTAATTGGCCCACAACAGCAGTAAATAATTCAAATATTTCATATTTCATCAAATGTCTCAAGAGCGGGAACAAGAATTTCGTCCAGTCAATCAGGTTCTGGGAAGCCAACCGTCATTAGGGCCAATTCCTGCCGATCAAATTCTTCCTTGGACGGTAATTGCCTTAGCCTCTTACTTTATTATCAATGGAATTTTTGGTGGAATTTTCCAAGAAGAGTTTCAAAAATGGTTGTGGACAATACTAATGACTGGTTGGGGAATAGGAACTTGGTGGATTTTAACTGGTGGTAGGAGTTGGAGTTTTTTAAGTAAATTTATTGGCGTTCCCGCTTGGACAAGAGGCTTTGCTCGTTATCAAAGCTTATTGGAAGTTAACCATGAAGCAAAAAATCGGAAAACAAAGCGTCGGCGTCGCCGGAAATGAAAGTAGATTAACACCATTTGAAGATGCCTTACACTTGGCGACAATGCTACGTGTAGCATTGAATGGGCGTGATATTGGTGCTTACCTTTTGACAAAAGGCAATCAAAGAGATCGGTTTTGCTTTGTTTTTGGTTTTGACTGTAAGGGAATTCATACCACTTTAAGACCCGAACAAATCGATACACTTTTTAATAACATTGAAGCCGGATTAAAAGATATCCCTAGCGGTGAAAGAATGACACTGCATTTGGGATCTTTTAGTTCTGATAAAGAACGTCAAAAAGAATTAGTATCGCTAATAAGAAATGCGCCATCACGAGATATTAAATATTTGTTGATGGCAGAGAGAGCCAGAATCAAAGAATTGACTATTTCTGGTATTCGTAAGCCTAAATTTTTGCGTATTTATGTAACTTACACCGTTGAATCCAACTCGGCAAATGCAGATGATTGGATAGAGAAACTTTTAGTTAAAGCCGAATCTTGGTGGTTGAAATTTAAAGGTGAACTCTCAGAAGTAGAAAACCAGCGCATTGAAACCCTGATAACAAATGCTTATAAACAGGGTTTTCTGCGCTGGGAACAAATTTTATCTAACCAAATGGGATTGGATGTCAAGCCTTTGAAAGCAGATGAACTCTGGGAGGGCATCTGGAAAAGGTTTAATGATACGCAGCCAATAGAAATTCCCCAGTTGATGACTTTAGATGAAGAAGGGCTACACGAACAAGTTAATTCAGATTTAGCTAGTACTAAATTGCTGATAGACAATATCCACGGCACAACTTTGCTGATGGAGTCTAGCGTACCTTGTGCCGATCGCCGCTGGGTTAATGTTAACAATCGTTATATCGGCGTACTATCATTTCTCGAAAAACCCGGAGGTTGGCCAAATAAATCTACTCAACTGCGATATTTATGGGAACTATTGGCCAGAGAAAGAGTAGTAGATACAGAAGTTTTTTGTGAGTTGACTGCGGCAAATCCAGCATTGGTGAAAACTACTTTGCAACGAGTGCTGAAGCAGTCAAACATGACGACAATCATGGCTCAAGAAAAAAGTAAAACTATTGATGTCAACGCTCAATTAAAGTTGAAGAAATCGGTAGCAGCACAAGAACAATTGTTTGAAGGTGCAGTCCCGATTTATACGAGTATCGCTATTTTGGTACATCGTCCAACTGTAGAAAAATTAGATGAGGCGACAAGATATATTGAAAACTGTTTTCAACGTCCAGCAAGGGTAATTAGGGAAACTGAGTATGCCTGGAAAACATGGCTGCAAACTCTACCAATAGTTTGGGAGGGTTTGTTGGCAACCCCCTTTAACCGTCGCCAGCTATATTTAACAAGTGAAGTTCCCGGATTAATGCCTTTAGTTTTAACTAAACGGGGTGATAAAGAAGGCTTTGAGTTGATTGCCGAAGAAGGCGGAACACCCGTACATTTAGATTTGTTTAATCAACACAAAAATTTAGCTTTATTTGCTACAACTCGTGCTGGTAAATCGGTTTTGGTATCTGGGATTCTAACTCAGGCTTTGGCGCATGGTATTCCGGTTGTGGCGTTAGATTTTCCTAAACCTGATGGGACATCTACCTTTACTGACTACACTGAGTTTATGGGGGTCAATGGAGCTTACTTTGATATCTCCAAACAATCGAATAACTTATTTGAACAGCCAGACTTACGATCGCTAGATCCAGAACAACAGCGCGATCGCTTTAACGATTATACTGCTTTCCTAGAATCAGCTTTAATGACAATGGTTTTAGGATCATCCACGGAAAGTCAAATTTTATCGCAAACCGTGCGATCGCTGCTCAACTTAGCATTAGAAGCCTTCTTTGCTGATGAGGGCATACAAGAGCGATATCGACAGGCGATGGCGGGAGGATTTGGCACTCTTGCTTGGCAAAAAACCCCTACCTTAAAAGATTTTCTGTATTTCTGTTCATCAGAACACTTGCAGCTAAGTACTTTAACTGGCAGAGTAGAAGACGCTCTCAGTCAAATTCAGCTGCGCTTACGATTTTGGCTTTCTAGCCGGGTGGGACAAGCCATTTCTGCACCATCTAGCTTTCCTACCGATGCACAACTTTTAGTTTTTGCTCTCAGAAATCTATCAGATAGTGAAGATGCAGCCGTACTATCTCTGAGTGCCTATTCAGCAGCATTACGACGCGCATTAAGTAGTCCAGCCTCGATATTCTTCATTGACGAAGCACCAATTCTATTTGAATTCGAGCAGATTTCTGACTTAGTTGGAAGAGTTTGTGCAAACGGTGCTAAGGCTGGTATCAGAGTCATCTTATCAGGGCAAGATCCTGATACTATTGCTAAATCTAAAGCTGCATCTAAGATTTTGCAAAACTTAACAACACGATTGATTGGACGCATTCAGCCGGTTGCAGTCGATAGTTTTGCAGATATCTTAAAATATCCCCGCCACATTATTTCTCGTAATGCTTCAGAAAGCTTTTTTCCCCGGAAAGAAGGCGTTTATAGCCAATGGCTGTTAGATGATAACGGTATTTATACATTCTGTCGTTATTATCCAGGTTACGAGCAATTAGCAGCAGTTGCTAATAACCCTGCTGAACAAACTGCACGCAGTAAGATGATGCAAGTTCATAGCGATAAATATGAAGCAATTTCTGCATTTGCACGTCAGTTAGTGGCTACACTACGTAGTAGTTAATCTGGTTGTGTAAGCAGTTAAGAGCGATTCCAAAAGTTATCAATCATAGTTAATTAAAAAACTAAATTACCTTTTTCAGGCACAAATGTATGCGAAAAACTACCATTTTTACTTTTACGTTGCTATCCCTGGCAATCTTACCAGCAATGGCACAAGTTAACACGGAATTAGGCCAGGTTTGGAATGATATTAAATTGTATTCCGCAGAAATGGAAAAATACTTTCAAAATAATCTGAGCGAGAACTTAAAGCCTTTAGAAGCACAGAGTCGAAATGCTCTTGATAGTGCCAAGGGAGATAGAGAATTGAAGATACCTAGCCCTGTAGCTGCGGGAAAAAAGATTCGTGATAATATTATCAACGAATCTTATCGTTCACAGTCTAGAGAAAGCCGCTTTGAAAATAATGCAGCAGTACGGGGAAATATAGCTAGTAATGAACTCAATCGTTTTATTACTCGTGGAGCAGCGGAAGGTCTTCTTGGTAAAGATGGACAAAATCGGACACAAGAAAAGTTAGAAAATACTGAAAATACGTTAGAAGAAATTACCAGTTCTGCCGGACAGTTAGAGGGAGCGAAAAGCACATACATTCAAAATATTCAGACTGCTCTTTCTAGTGCTAATCAAATTAATAGTGGAGCTAATAGTCCAGTTGTTAAGGGTATTTTGAATTTAGCACAACTAATAGGTGTCGCTCAATTACAAACTATCAGAATTCAAGAGGCACAATCACAATTTTTAGGCGAAACATTTGCTCAGACAATACAAACGAATCAGTCTTTACAATATTCTAATTTAAATTTGGCAAACATTTCTCAGCAGGCAGAAGAGGCAAATCGCGCTCGGAGAGTAGATACATCTACAGAAGCAGCGCGACTTTTACGAGCTACTTCTCAACTAGATTTGTTTGGTAGAGAAATTGATAAGTAGGATTTTAGAAGAAAAAACTCTAATTTCCTATACAATTTTTGAAATCCATAAACTTTTTACAAACCAACAACAAATCTAAAAAACAGTTTGCAGTGGTGCGTTATCGACAGCCTAAGCATAACGCACCTCAAGTATGTGGGATAGTGCGTTAGGTTCCTAATGCACCCTAGAAAATCTAAAAAACAGCCTATCAACTCAAAATGCAACTTGCTATTCAATTAATTTTTGCTCAACTAGGTTCCCAAGCAGCAGGCATTGATGAGCTTCTCGATGATGGTGCCGCAACTTCCCAAAGTATTGCTGAAGGATGGGACAATCAATGGCAGAATTTATTACAGAATACCAGCAGTAATAGCTTGTATGGAGCGCTGACAACTCTGGGTATTTTTTTTGCAGTAGGAACCCTGTTATTTTTTATGATACAATTCCTCAAAGACTTAATATCCTACGAATATAGTCGTCCAATATCAGCTTTAATCTGGCCTTTTGTGGTGGTCATCCTCTTAAGTAATACGGGCAATGGAAGTATGCTTTCTAGCCTGACACTGGGAGTGCGTAACTTTATAAACACTGTCAATCAGCAAGTATTAGTAACAGCAGATGCGGATAAAATGTATCAGCAAGCATTGAGTATGAGTGTTGCTGAAGAAATAGCTGGTTCTTTTCTGCGTCCTTGCCAATCGCTAACTGGTGAACAACAAAGCCGATGCTTTACTGAGGCTGCCGAAAAAGTTAATCTTCTCTTGCAGAGATATAGAAATACATATAGGAATCAAAACTGGATAATTAGGCTACAAACTAGGGTAGATGATATTAGATATGACAAAGGCTTTGTATCAGAAACCTCATTTAATTCTTTGTTAGGTTCTACAGTCCAAACAAGCATCAAAAACTTTTTAATTTCCTTGCAATATGCCTTCCAGAATTTGATAGAAGCAACTATGTTGCTGATAGCAGCTTTAGGGCCAATAGCCGTAGGTGCGTCTTTACTGCCTGTAGCTGGTAAACCAATTTTTGCATGGCTGACCGGATTTTTATCTATTGGAATCGCCAAGATTTCATTCAATATTATTGCTGTGGTGACTGCCGCAGTTATTGTAAATGGGCCAGGTCAAGATGTTAGTGTTGATCCAGACTTAATGTGGTTCATAATTTTTCTAGGGATTTTAGCACCAATTTTGTCGTTAGTTGTGGCTGCTGCTGGAGGTTTTGCAGTATTCAGTGCTATTAGCAATACGGCTTCTTTAGTAAAAGCGAGGATATAAAAAATTCAAAATGAATAAAACTGTTGAAACTATGCTGACTGCTGAATTATATGCAAATCATAATTAATATAGAATAACTGAAGTTTTTTGCAGAAGAGGTGATAAAATGGTGCGTTTACTGGAAAAAAGACAAACAATAGCAAGTGTTTTGACACTTTTTGCGATCGCAACCTTCGGTTTACATCTATTAGTTTTATTTTTATTCTTATTGCAAGGGCTAAATATTCGCCAACTCAGTGTGAGAAAAGCTCCCAACTTTGTGCAATTAATAGACGGTAAAGCAGTAGCTAATATTGATGATTTAGCAAGAGAACCAGAAGCAATTCGCCAATTCATCAGCAAAACAATGATATCAATGTTTAGCTGGTCTGGAAACTTACCACCACAAAGGATTGAAGAAGTTGCAAACCCCAAACCAGATTTAGGAATTGTTATTCCAACACCTCAAGGAGGTAGCCAAAAAGTTAGTACCAGCAGTTGGATAGCTAGTTTTGCCTTATCCGAAGACTTTCGCAAAGGTTTCTTGAGGACAGTTGCAGAAATGACACCACCAGAAGTTTTCTCTGAAGATCCAAAGCTTGCTATGACATCAGAATTAGTTATTAAGCGGGTTGATCCACCAAAACAAATTGCACCAGGTAAGTGGCAAGTGGGTATGGTAGCCGACTTAATTCAACAAAACCGAGTTGGTGGTGCAAAAGTCATCACTCCTTTTAATAAAGATTTCCTTATACGTGCAGCAGATTATTTCGGTAATCCCCAAGCAGGTAATAGCACAGACCTGCAAAAGGCAATTTACAGTGTCCGGGCTGATAAACTAGAAATTTATGAAATTCGTAACTTATGTTTGCTAGATGGCAACAACAACCTTAATCAAAATAACTTAACACAATGTGGGGCTGGACAAACATCTGATAGCTTTATCAGATAAAAGGTTTCTCATTTACTGGCTCATAGTTCAATTTATATAATTAATTATTAATGCAATTACTCAAACCAGAAAATAGGAAAAATAACCCATTGCCACTGTTGGCAGTAGGAACATTTGGTTTACATGTATTTACCTTGCTTTTACTAATATTTAACGGGTCTATGTTACAACAATTAGGTCAGCAACTTACACCTCAAACTTTAGTGCAACTTGTTGATGGTCGCACTATAACTGTAGACCCCCAACCAAATTTAGAGCGACAGCCAGAGGCTATTCGGCGTTTTGTGGGTGAAACTATGAGTTTAATGCTTACCTGGTCACAGCAACAGCCACCAACACAAGTTTGGGAAATTACTTCCCAACTGGTAGCTGATGATTTTAAAGAAAAATTTAAGTCAGAAGTTACCAATTTAAATCCAGATAGCCAATTTGAAAATGTTAATCGAGGAGCAGAGAATGTATTAGTAATCCAAAAAATTTCTCAACCTAAAGAAATAGGTAATGGAAAGTGGGAAGTGGAGATGCTTGCGAATCAATTAGTTTTTAGCGGTTATGATAGATTGGGAAAATCAACTTCCTTTAATAAAAAAATTTTAGTTAGAGCAATAGATGAACCAGCAAGTTCGCTACCCAATGCTCCACTACCTTCGCACTTTGCAGCTTACCGCCTTGGTGAAGCCAGACTAGAAATTTATAATGTATGTGAAATCCAAGATAAAAATTGTTCTGGGAATCCAAACCAAGCTTTACCATGACTAGATACTCAACTCCTGCGGAAACTCCTCCCCAAAATGAATTTACTTTAACCACCGATGATCACCAACAACAATCTGTAGAATCTTTCGATTGGGAATCGCGGATGTCAAGGTTGGTCGGCTTTGAAGAAGAATCTTCTACCGATACCCAAGGTTCAGAAGACTCTGCAACACCGCAAGAGTCGTTTTCTCAACCACAAGAAGTTCAGACTAAGCAACCCCTCTCATCTAATCCCTTTGCAAAGTTAGGCTTGGTAGGGGCTGCTACCTTAGCGATTGTTTTGGTGGGTGGTGTATTTTTGTCTCAGTTGATGAGTGGCAGCAATCAACAGCCAAAAGATATTGTTCCTCCACAAGCCCCTGAGCAGCCAACTAATGAGTCTAGCTCTCAACAGCTAGAAGGCGAAGTAGATACTCTCAAAACGAAATTAGCCCTGACTGAACAAGCGCAGATGGTGAAAGCTGCTCAAGAACAGCTCAGAACGGCAAAATCAAGGCAGACAGCAGCCTTACAAGAACCGTCAGTTTCTTCTAGAGGGAGACAGAGAATGATACCAACACCCCCACCAACAGTTAATGTGCCTCGAACAGTAACAGTTGAGCGCATTGTTCAAGTACCTGCTTCTCAACCTTTGCCATCACCTCAGCTACCAGTTGTGAAGCCAAACACTCAACCTCAACCTGTAGTCAATATAACTCCACCATCTCCACCAAACCCATTTGAAGAGTGGAGGAGGTTAGCAAAGTTAGGTAGCTACGGTCAAGTTAATGCTACCAATCAACCTAATAACGTCGCAGCTGCTCCTGAACCTGCAAACAATCCGCAACCACAGGAAGAGACACCACCACCGGAAACTCCTGCTCCTGCGGTGAGCCAAGCGCAACCTTTGGGACAAAAATCCTTAGCAGTAGGGACTAGTGCTAAAGCTGTGTTAGCAACAGCGATATTTGGTGAAACTACTACTAGGTCAGGCGGTGGTGATGAAGGAGGCGATGCGAAAAACGTATTTGTGATCCGATTAAAAGAAGCACTCAAATCCAAGGACGGTGCGATCGCTTTCCCTGCAAACAGCGAATTCCTAGCTGAAATTAGTTCCATTAACGAACAAGGTCTTTTGCAGATGAACGTAACTAAAGTTATCTCGCAAAATGATGGCAACCCTACCGAACAAAGCTTACCCAACAATGCAATTATTGTTCGTGGTACCCAAGGTAAACCTTTAATGGCAGGTAAATTTCCCGGTCAAAGTTCGTCCATAGCATCAATGGATCTAGGACTATTCGTTTTGGGTGGTCTTGGTAAAGCGGCAGAGTTAGTAAATCGCCCTGATACCAAACTCGTGCCTTATTCTATAACATCAACATCTTCCAACCCTACCGAAAACAACCCGGACAATACCACCACCAACACCTCCACTGGTCTTATTAGTGAGACTGAGAACAGACGCAACATTGCAGCTGGGATTGTAGAAGGTGGTTTCAACTCTGTAGTACCCCAAATTGCCCAACGTAATCAACAGGCGATCGCCCAAATGTCACAACCAACGAATGTTTGGTTTATGCGAGCTGGCACAACTGTTGAATTATATGTTAATCAAGCAATCTAATTTTAGGAGATAAAATCTATACCAATTTTAGTTTTTAGATTAGGTAATGGTAATTGGTAATTAGTTTTCTTTCCATCTTTCGGATGCCCCTTATTATCTCTACCAATCTCCTCCATTTGCAACCATGAAAAAGAATACTAAATTATCAGGAAATACCCCGAAGAATTCTTATTTCCTACCTATAGCTTCCTTAATTTTCTCGGTTGCTATGTTATTGTTGGTAGGCCGCGCTGGTGCTAATAACGCTGTTTTGCGTTCCATATTTTCTTGCCAAGCACAGGGTTTAGGTGGAGCAATACCTACGATCGACATTTGGTATCAACAAGGAACAAACTTAAGCTTTATTCCGGCTGGAGAAGTAATTAAAAAAGTTTGGTTAAACGATCCATCACAAGTAACTATAGACTTTGATGGCCCAGTATGTATGCAGTTTGGTCAAGATTCTAATAGTAATGCAGGAGATTGTACAAACTCCTCAGCGAATGTAATTCAACTCAGACGAATTCAAAAACTCGATATTCCTGGGCTTCCTCCCACTAGCAATACACTTTTGACAGTTGTTACCGAAGGGCAAGGTAGAAATAAGCTGTATACTTTTCGAGTGATATATAAAACAGATAACCCTGAATATCACACTTTAGCAGTTTTTGCCGATCCTTCTGGTCAGGAAGGAGCTTGTGCTACAGTTTCACAATAAACTTTTAGCAAAAAGCACCCGACAGTTTCCTTCTACAGCGTTGCAGAACAATGGGATGAATTGGGTCAAGCTCTTGAGGCAGGTGAGGCAGCACTTCTCTGCGAGACGCTGCGCGTAGCTTGCTTCCTAAAAGGGGTACGACTACCCTCAGCGACCGGGAGTAGGGAGGGAATTTTGCAAGTTGCTAAATCATCCCACTTTCTCTGCAATGCCCCTTCTACAAAAAGCGCCGATGCCCACGCATATCTGCATTGTGGCGTTTCAAAAGCCTTGCTCAAATTCTTTACTTAGACAAAAGTGTTAGAAAGCATCTAAGTCTTTAGGCAGTTTTCTTTCTTTATAAAGCACGGTTAGGATCAGGCGTAGGTAGTGCTGTAGTTCAATCAATTGAAAAACCCCATAACTCAACTGATTTAACTGACTCATGCATTAAGCTAATCGTCATTTAAATTACACCATTTTCATGGTAATAAAACCTGCAAACCCTCTCCCTTGCTCCCCTGCAATCTCAATGTGCAAATTAAATCTTTAACAGCTTATCAGCCTATATGTTTATAAATCTTTAAGTGAAAACTAACCGAAAATTCTAAATTCGTGTAAATATAAAGAAAAGCTTAAGAGGTTACAGACTCATGGTCACTACCAAAATGATGCAACAGCTTTGGGCTGTAATCGAGTCTACCCAGGTCAACACCCTGCTGCATTTTGACGATGCGGCTTTAGTACAATTGCTCCTCCAGCAGCTAAAAGCGAAGCAGGCTATTGATCCTCAGGCAGATAGCACCCTAAATACTTACATAAAATCTAAACTGCCCCTTATTCGTGATACAGCTGAAGGACGATTATCCTTCGGGCAAGGCGGCAATCAATAGTACGAGAAATCATCAAATGATTGCTCGCCAAGCATACGCTCAGAGTTCAAACAGTGGAATATTATGAATAACTGGCTAGTAATTGCCCTAGTAGCTTATCTAATTGGAGCAGCGATTGAAGGGGTGAGTACAGCCAGTCAGCTATCTCATTCAGTGCCAGAATTAGCTAAAAGTACACAAGCTCACCCTTCAGAGTCTGCCACTGAGTCTAGTTCAACTTGGCGAATTGTGGCTGCGATCGCCTCAGTAAGTATATGTGGAGCTTTTTGGTGGCCTTGCCGCCTTTTCCACCGTTTAATTAAAGGCAAGGTTAATTCGTAAGCTTAATCCTCATCTGTAGAATAAAACTGTTGGGCATAAAAACGGGCATAGCGTCCTTCCTGAGACAGGAGGGAGGTATGAGTACCAGCTTCAACCAACTGTCCTTGTTCTAGTACGAGAATGCAGTCAGCCCTACGAACGCTGCTCAAGCGATGGGCGATAATAAACACGGTACGGTTTTGCATCACTCGCTCGATCGCTTCTTGAACTAGTGCTTCTGACTCCGAATCTAAGGCAGAAGTAGCTTCATCTAGGATGAGAATTCGAGGATCGTTGACGATCGCTCTGGCGATCGCTAATCTTTGGCGTTGTCCTCCCGATAGGTTAACTCCACGTTCGCCTACCCAGGTATGATAACCCTGGGAAAACTGGGTGATAAAGGAGTGAGCATTGGCAATCTTTGCTGCTTCTTCAATTGCTGCCAAATCTAATTCTTCCTGACCATAGCCAATATTTTGGGCGATCGTTCCCGAAAAAAGGGTAACATCTTGGGGAACAATGCCAATTTGACGGCGCAGGCTAGTGAGTGTAACGTCGCGGATATCAATATTATCAACCAGAATTTGACCCCTCTGAGGGTCATAAAAGCGAAGTAAAAGGTTAATTAATGTCGATTTGCCCGCACCAGAAGAACCAACTAAAGCAATGACATCACCAGGAGAAGCTTGCAGACAAAGATCCTTGAGTACCGGCTGGCTGGGATTGTAGGCGAAATCGACATGACGATATTCTACCTTGCCCATAACTCTTGGCATTTCCTTTGCATTCGATTTTTCGCTGAGGCTAGGCTGCTTCGCCATCAGTTCAAAGATGCGTTCGACGGAAGCTTCAGTCTGTTTGTACTCGTTGTAATTGCTAATCATCATGTCGATTGGCTGAATCAGTAAAGCCACAGCAGCTAAGAAACTGATAAACCCTTGAGATGTCAGCTGATTCTGAGAAATCTGCCATCCTCCCAATAAAAATAGCAGCATAATACTAACTGCTTCCAAAAACCCAACAACAGGAAACTGAATGGATTTGAGTTGTTGAGTGCGATACTGAGCCTGACGATTGTGTTCTGCTTCCTGATTGAATCGCTTCACTTCATACTCTTGTGCCGCAAAAGCCTGAACCACACGAATACCGCCAAATACTTCTGTTAGCAGCGCTGACAAATTGGAAACCTGATTTTGACTCTGACGAGATAGCACGAGTAATCGCTGACCAAATCCTCCGATCAACCAAGCCATCAAAGGAGCCAAAATCAAACCTGTAAGCGTGAGCGGCCAATTCAGGTAGAGCATATAAAGCGGAATCACAATTAACTGCAAGAGATTGGAAAGAAACTGATGGGATAACTTGTCAACAATCTCCCCTACCCGGTCGATATCTTCAGTTAGGCGATAAGTGAGGTCTCCCGTCTGTGTGGTTTCAAAGTAATCCAATCCGAGTTTGTGCAGGTGAGCGTAAACTTGCTTACGCAAGTTTAAAACCATTTCCAGAGCAGCAGCTATCATAAAGACATTCTGCCCGTATTGACAAAACCCTCGAACCAAAAATACTAAAGTGGCTAGTCCGAGCCAGTAGGCAATCTGGGTAACATTTCCCTGACCAAGAAACAAAGCGACCTTACCTGCTAAATAGGGTATTGCTAGGGTGAACAATACAAACCCTAAAATACAAGCTAATCCCCGAACTAACCGCGGCCATTGGGGCCAGAGATAAGGCAACAGTTGCCAGTAGCTAGAGCGGACTTTCATAGTTCAATTCTGTATGCTTATATTGTGCTAGCGCTGCAAAGTATCCCTTCCATGATTTATCCAACAATCTCAAAACTTGTTGTGCAACCTTGGCAGATAAACTTTTGTACTCTTGAAATTTGGCAGTAGCAGTAATTTCTACTAAGTTTCTCCTAAATAGGTTAGCAGAAGGCGGGCAATTCTCTCAGATGCACCGGGCAAGCCAAATCGCTCACGGCCATTTACTTTGCACTTAGCGAGGTAGTCTGAATCTTGTAAAGTCTCGACTACTCGTCGAGCTGCTTGCTTGAGAATCTCAGGGGTTGCTGGCTTGGTGCCGATGGTTTGGACATTTGTGCCCAACAGCCGTGTTTGCGCCTCTGCAAATTGATAAGTAAATTGAGGGCCCTCTCCGGGAATCTGGATGATAGGTTTCCCGATCGCTACAGCTAGCTCCACTGCCAACCCTGCCATACCAATGACGAGAGTAGAGTTACATAGGATGTCGCTGAAGGCATCTGAATAACATCTCACTTCCACAATCGGTGATTCGTCAGGAGAATTTCCTGGAGGAGAATAAGTGAGTATGCCTTCAGTTAGCTGCCAACCTTGGCTTTTGGCGATGTCGTCTAGTTGCTTCATCAAATCCGGTATCAAGGCTGCGCGAAACTGTAATCCTGATTCAGGCATCACCTTGGCGATTTCTACCACTAGTTGCAACTGCAAACAAAAATTTCGCGCGGCTTCAGGCATCCGTGACCCTGGTAGGAGAGCGATCGCTCTCTCGTCCGGTTTCAGGTGCAAGTCTTTGCCAGTAGGGACGAGCCAATCTAAAGCCGGAATGCCAGCCAATTGAGCTTTAGTTAAACCTTGCCGTTGGAGGTCATAAGCCGTATAGGATTCTTTGGTGAAAACTGCCAGACATCTGGAAGAATTAAGGTCGTGCCACAGAAGCGGATTGAGCCGTAACCGCCCTTCGTAGAGTGCAGAAAGACAAGAGATAAAGGAGACGAAGGGGCGCTTTGTTAAGTAAGCAAATGTCTGGGAGACAAAATCCCCAGTAGCCATAATCAAATCGCAGTCGGGAGCATACTGCAACACTGCTTGTAACTGTCGCCACGTTAACCCAATCAATCCCGATTGAAAATCTTTGAGCATATAGAGGCGCTTCATATAAAAGAATCCTCCAGAGGGCATTGTTTGCGTCGGGCCAATAATGGGAATGTTCAAGTTGCGGTAAGCTTTTCCTTCCCCCACAATCGGCATTGCTGCCATCTCCAGAGAAGGACACAATTGGCGCAGGGTCTGAATAACATAAGAGGTATGGTTGTCCTCTCCGTGGCCGTTACTGATAAATAAGATTCGCTTAGAGGGCATCTTGGGATTTGGATAGGTCTAAAATACTTGGTAATTGGAGACTGGATTTAAAGCTACCGTGAGCCGTTGATTGACCTTTTTCAACCCGCAAAAAATAGACTACTTTCTTATAGCACTATGCGTTGTGCCTTATTACAAGATTATGAAGATTATTCCGTCTGTCTGAGCAAATTCTTTAATATACAACCAAATACTAGAGAAACTGTTGGGTTAGATGGCAAAGTCCTTAAAGGTTCATATCAGATTAAATCTTGTTGCTTAGTCTAAACTCCAGAAGAGATACCAAACTCACCCAACGGCCTGCTCAGGGCATCGTTTGGGGCGAAGTATGTAGCAAAAACTCTTTATCAATTTGCAGTTGGTCAATTATGTAGTTTGTTCTGGTGTCGCTACATTTTGCCCAATCTTTGGCTCAGTACCAGCAAGCAGCCGTTCAATATTAGTGCGATGGCGCAAAATCACATATAATCCACCGGCAATCCCAAACAGAATATATGGTAAAGGTTGATGCAAAAGTACCATGAAAATGGAAACAGCGATCGCACCTGCAATTGAACTCAAAGAGACAATCCGCGATATTGCTACGACAACAGCAAACACACCTGCTGTTGCTAAACCTACCTGCCAACTCATAGCCAACAAAATCCCCAAGCTGATGGCAACGGATTTACCACCAGTAAAGCCCAAAAAAATTGATTTACTATGTCCCAAGATGGCAGCTAACCCAGCTAAAGTTATTAACCAAGGTTGCCACACTTGTGCATCTACCGTTGGAGGGATATAATTTTGAATTGGGTTAAAATTGAATAACCAGTAAACTAGAGCGATCGCTAATACTCCCTTTAAAGAATCAAGTACTAAAACGAATGCTCCTGGCCCTTTTCCCAAAGTTCTTAGTACATTAGTTGCTCCAGTAGAACCTGAACCAACTTCTCGAATATCAATACCTTTTAACTGCTTCACAGCAATGTAGCCAGTGGGAAAAGAACCCAACAGGTAAGCTATAACCACAATTGCTCCGCACAGAGTTAACCAAATAGCCATAATATTCAAAATTCAAAATTTAAAAAAGTCAAGAGTAATACCTCTTGACCAATGACTAATGACCAATGATTAATGACTTATTTAAAAGTCATCATCATAGTTTCTCATGATTTTGGGGTCAGGGGCAAAGGCTAACCACAGGGGGAATTGCAGCAGTGACAAACTGATTTGCTCCTCTGAATCGTCAATGATAATTAAGGGCAGTTGATTAGCTTTCGTCAATCGGTCTGCCTTCTGAGCTAGAGCATCAGACGCCTCAAATAGTACCACGCCCCGGTCTGGGCCGAAATCTGGGCGACCGATTCCCAGACAATCTTGCAAGCCGCGCCGCCATTCACCCAATCGCTCAGGTGTATTAGCTAAGACTAAAGTACGGACGCGATCGCCATATAGCTTGTGTAATATCGAAATTGCAGCTGAGGCAATTAAAATATTTTGTAAGCGGCTACCCATTGTCCGCAAACCACCCCGTCCCCCTTGGGTAAAAAACCAGTTAGAGATTCGTTCTGCGTGAATTGGTTCAAAGGTACGGCGTAGTTGCCAGGCTGGTCCGTAGTAATCTGGTTTATTGCGGTATTGGTCAATTAGGCGGCGAATTTGCTTAGTAGTATCTTGAAACTGCTGTTGGGCAAATTGCGGTATTCCAGGTTGGGTTTCAACTGGTTTAGCCTCTTTTTCTTTTACAAATGGTTTTTCTCGTTCTACCACAGTTGGCGTCAGTTGCAACTGTTCAGCCGCAACGGCTAAATCTTGTAAGCTACCAGTGAGATAGTCTTTAAAACCCTGCACCCGAATTGCCAAGTCTTGGGATGTTCCAGCAAAAGTGGTTCGCATCTCGTTGCGAATACGTTCTTGACGGCGTTCTAGTTGTTCTACAGAAATTTGCAGGGTTTGTTTGCGTTGTTCTAACTGCACTAGCGATTCTTGCACCAGTCGCCCCAGTGAGGTTTGAGTTTCACTCACTTGTGCTTGAAGGTTTTGGTAAGAAGCTTGCAGCTTGGCTATTTCTTCCTTGAGAGACGCTTCAGCGCTCTGCAACTCTGCCACTCGCTGCTCTGCTTGTGTATATAAAGAATGGTTTTCTGAACCCAGTGCGGTATTATTTTCCGGTTGCGACTGCGCTACAAACTCGCTATTTGAATTTTCTGTTAGCTCTAGTGTAGAATCTACCACTTCTGCATTGGAAATGAGTGGCTCAAAAGTTGTGTAATCCTCTGATGAGCTAATGGCTCCTGTTTCTCCCACTGACTCAACAGATGGATTGACTGGATGTTCAACTGCATTGTTCTGTTCTTGTTTTTCTGCCAACCGCTCATCAATTGGTTCTGGGGTTTGAGATGCCTCTGGGTTCATAAACAATAGTGTAATTCCTATGACGCGAATAAATAGCTTTCAGAAATATTACAATTGACCTGCCATAAAAGTCCTGAGTTATGAGTGCTGAGTTATAAGTCTAGAGCGAAACGACTCAGCACAGATGGAACTTAGAACTAAATACGCGGACAACGTTGTTCTAAGCAACTTTTCAAGGTATTGGGATCAAATAAAATCGGCAAAAAGTGAATACTTTTAATTTCTTTAAAGTAAAACAGGATGGGGACTTCATTCCAGAAGATCCGCCAGTTTTGCCATTCCTGGTAGGGAAAACGCCGAATCAATTTTTCGCCTCTGTAAATATCTAAATCGGTGGCGGTAAATTGCAAACGCAGCGTTAACGCCTGAAACATGAGAAACAAACCAAACAGTGTAAAAACAGAGCCTACCAACGGTTGTACCAACAGTAGTGGAATAGCGGCAATCACCAACACTATAGGTATATTGTAACTAGGCTTGAGTTCCACAGTTGATGTGGAGTTAGGAGCAAATGAACTGGTCACAGTCTTAAATCCTGCTTTATTTACTAGGCATCTCTCCTATTTTAGGAGTCAGGAGTTAGAAGTTAAGAGTTAGGAGTGAGGAGTTTTAACTGATAACTCATAACTCCTAATTCCTCACTTTTACATCCCTAGAAATGCACTGCCAGTCCCCTGAAACATTAACCAAGAAAGAAAAAAGTTGAAAACAAATATAATTAGCAAGGCAGTCACAACAGCAGTTGTGGTTGACTGTCCTACGCCTTTAGCTCCTCCTGTTGTCGTCAACCCCCAACTGCAACCAATTACGGCGATTAAAATGCCAAAGCAACACGCCTTAATCATGGCGCTAACAATATCCCAGATACCAAGAAAGTTACGGGCTGAGTCTAGGAATACCGTATCAGACAGGTTGTAGATATTTGTCGCAATTATTAATCCCCCAAACATCCCTGTTACCAAAGACAGGAGGGTTAAAATTGGTAGCATTAAACAGCAGGCAAGAACGCGGGGGATAACCAGGTAATCGATTGGATCTGTTCTCAACATCAACATGGCATCGATTTGTTCTGTGACTCGCATGGTACCGATTTCGGCTGCAAAGGCAGAACCGACTCGCCCAGCCAAAATCACTGCTGTCAGCACGGGAGATAGTTCTCGTGTCAACGCGACAGAAAGCACTCCGCCGATAATGTTTCCTGCGCCAAAGTTGATAAATTCCCGCGCCACCTGAATGGTAAACACTGCACCAACAAAAATAGCTGTCAATAGGGCAATAAATAGGGAATCTGGCCCAACTGCTGCCATTTGTTGCAAGGTGTTGCGCCGATGGATTTTGCCCCTCAATAGGTGAACTAGTACTTGCCCACCCAGAAAAATCGCCGCCAGCAGCCGCTGACTCCATTCTCCTAAACTGGATTTGGATGTAGTCTGGTTCAATGTTCTGTAGCTAACTCGGTAACTGCCTTAAGAATAGCGGAAGTCAACCCCTTGGGGGAATTCAAAATTCAAAATTCAAAATTACAATTCCCATCCCCCAGTCTCCAATCCCCAATGGGGCTAAATATTAACTTAGATTAAAGATGCTCTCAGAAAATGAAGCTGTTATTGAACGTGCTGCCAACCAATAAATAAGTGTTACTCTTGGCTATAACCTTTATTTTGCAAAGGTTTTGCAGATTCAAATTCTTTTTGATAACCCCAGCATGTGCTGTAACGGGTAGCCGTTTATTTTAATGAAAACTTAAGATTTTTGACAGATTGGTTGTTCAAGAGCGATCGCACGTATTGTAGAAAATGACGAACTGCTATCTAGCTCTTGTCATATCTACTCACGGAGTTTGTCTTAAATGACTATTTTCAGTAACTTTCTCCGCTCTTTACTACTCACAATCATTTTTAGTTTTGTTGCTCCCATATTCCTAGTTGGCGGTGGACTGCTCCTTTTACCCCTCATCGGTTACTTCCCAGGTTTACAAGAGTTAACTGAAGCGATCGCTACTCAGATTATGCATTTTCTCGCCACCTTTGGCAGTGGAACTCCCCTCCGGGGATTATTTGTGATTAGTTTTACCTGTAGTTTCGTCGGGGCACTGTTTGATATGTACGTTTATTATCGGTGCCAAATTTTACGAATTAATTCCTAAACAGTAGAAATAGCTTTGTCAGGCGCTAATGGGCTGTACAACATAGGGAAACGCAATATCCCAAAAGTCAAAATACTACTGGTCTTAAGCTAAGTAGAAATTAGTGTTGCTGAATGAATTTTTTAATTAAATATTTATTAATTATTAGTTATTAGTTATTGATTACTGGCAACTAGTACAGGTGCGCGACTGTAGTAAATCAATCCTCAAAAAGTCAAAAATTTGATAATACCAAGGGTTGTAGGATTTTGAACCCTGTAGAACAACTAAAATAGTGTGTGCTAAATCATTATGCTGAACGCTAAACTAGAGTTTGGCATTTTGGGCTAGCTGTAATTTTTAAGGACTTGATTAGTATTCATTGAGAATATCAAATAAAACCCACTGCAAAATATAAAAATTTCCTTAAAATTCTGATGCTCAGAATGTCTGCTTATGTTTCTTAACAGAGCAAAGCAGGTCGTCTGACTGCTGGGCATCTTATATTAAGTTTATTACGAGGTATGTTGACAGCTCATGATTTGGCCGTTTAAGCCCAAGTTTAGAAAACAAATTGCGCGGATTGAAATTACTGGTGCGATCGCCGGTGCTACCCGCAAACGCGTCCTAGAAGCCCTGAAAACTGTAGAAGAAAAAAAGTTTCCGGCATTATTGCTCCGGATCGATAGCCCTGGTGGTACAGTCGGAGATTCCCAAGAAATCTACAGCGCCCTGAAGCGTTTGCGCGAAAAAATTAAAATCGTCGCTAGTTTTGGGAATATCTCGGCTTCTGGAGGAGTCTACATCGGCATGGGAGCCGAACACATCGTAGCTAACCCAGGAACGATTACGGGTAGTATTGGTGTGATTTTGCGTGGGAATAACTTGGAACGCTTGCTAGAAAAAATTGGTGTTTCTTTCCAGGTAATTAAGTCTGGCCCTTACAAAGACATATTGTCTTTTGATCGGCAACTGACTCAACCAGAAGAAAACATCCTGCAAGAGTTGATTGACACAAGTTATCAGCAGTTTGTCCAAACGGTAGCTGATGGTCGTTCTTTAACAGTAGAAGCTGTGAAAAGTTTCGCCGATGGCCGGATTTTTACTGGACAGCAAGCCCTAGAGTTGGGTGTTGTAGATCGCCTGGGCACAGAAGAAGATGCCCGTCGCTGGACAGCAGAACTAGTCGGACTTGATCCAGAAAAAACTCTCTGCTATACCCTAGAAGAACGTAAACCCTTATTGAGTCGCCTTTTACCAGGGAGTCGTCAGTTTTCATCAGGAATTCGATCTGGAATTGATTGGCTCGAATTTGAAGTGTCTACTAGTGGTTTACCGTTGTGGTTATATCGACCTTAATATGAGTTAGGAGATAAGAGTGAGGAGTTAGAAGTTAAAACTCTCAATTTGTCACTCTTAACTCCTAATTCCTAACTTTTTTGTTTTAAGGAGGATTTGGGCGTGGAGTGGCAAATGCGGGCTATTCGCGGAGCAACAACCGTTTCAGAAAATACCGTTGAGGCAATGCGAGAGGTAGTGACAGAACTGCTAGATGAATTAGAAAACCGGAATCAATTCCAGCCGAAGGACATGATTAGTGTGACTTTCTCAGTGACACGCGATTTAGATGCTATTTTTCCAGCTGCGATCGCTAGATCGCGTCCTGGTTGGGATAATGTGGCCATGTTGGATGTGCAGCAAATGCACGTCGAAGGCAGCTTACAGTGCTGCATTCGGTTCTTAATCCACGCTTATCTGCCAGCTTCCGCCTCAATTCATCATATTTATTTACGCAATGCTGCTAGCTTGCGTCCCGACTGGAGTTTGCCCCAGTCTTTACAAACATCACAGCCAGTAGTGAAGTCAAAAGTGTAAATATACTTAGAATAAAATATATGTAATAAACAGCACAAAAATATCATTGTGTGCTGATGTGTTTGTTCAACCTGCTGCTGGTAGGAAAATATTACTAGTTTGTCATAGTAATTTGGAGTCATTGGTGAGGCGATCGCGGCCAAAATCAAGATGTTGAGTTGTGAAGGGAGTTTGAAATGAATTATCAAAAAGAACTCACTGCAATGCTTGTTCCATTCTATTTAGGGGAGCAACAAGATTCAAAAGGTCGCACAATTCAAGAGATGTGGACTTGGGATTTTGAAGAATTGGAGTGTGTCCATGATTATATTCAGTGGTTGTTCCCTTTGCCTGAGCGAAGTGCATTCAATCGTGATGCACCCATTGTTGATGAGAAAGTAATTCAAGCATTTCAAAGCAACCCACACCTACGTCAAAATTTGCTGCGTTCCTTCACAGTCATGCTTAAATTTTATGGGTTGCAACGCCATCAGAGTAATGACGGAAAAATAGTTGTCAGCCAGTCAGAAAACTATCCGAATCGTAAGCGTGAATGGGTCTGTATATTTGACCACAATTATCTTCGCATCACCCGTATATTAAAATGCTTAATGACATTTGGATTGGAGAATGAAGCCCAAGCATTTTATGAATGCTTGCAGCAAATCTACCAGGAGAATAGCGATCGCATTGGAAGTGAAACATTTCAGTATTGGACAATTGCAGTCAAACCCAATGCGACAATGTAACAATAATGATACTGTTCAGCGATCGCCCTTTGCAAAGGGGAATAAAATATATGCGGAGATTTCTGAGACAACGAGAGTTAGGATCGGAAGGTAGGCTGTAGCTGACAAGCTAAGTATATGACATCCACATCGCGTGTTATTTATAGTGACCCCGATATATTGGGGGGAACCCCTGTTTTTGTTGGCACTCGTGTGCCGATAAAAACCTTGCTCGATTATCTAAAAGCGGGTGACTCACTAGATGAGTTTTTAGATCACTTTCCTAGTGTCAGCCGTCAGCAAGCAATCGCCACTCTCGAATTAGCAAAGGAAATGCTAACGGTCTATGCGAATTCTGCTTGATGAGTGTGTTCCACGACCCTTAAGGCGTGAACTCACTGATTATGAGGTACGCACAGTTGTGGAAATGGGATGGTCGGGCAAAAAGAATGGCGAACTGTTGCAACTGATGATCCAGGAGAATTTCACAATTCTCCTCACAACAGACCAAAACTTACGATATCAGCAAAACTTGCAACAGGCTGGAGTTGCAGTCGTTGTTCTAGTAGCATCTAGTAATCGCCTACCTGATTTGCTTCCATTGATACCCAGTGTTCGTAGTGTCCTAGCAACGATCACTCCAGGTGTAGTTGTTGAAATCAGAGATTTTTGACGCGAGCTTAATACAACAACTCTATTCTTTTTGATGATGAAACCGAATTCCTAAAAAGATGTCATAAACAAACTCAAAAAAGTCCTTTTTCTGTAATAATCCTGAAGTTTGATAACAGCCTTTTTGATCTAAAAGTGGCTTCATGACATAATATGCAGGCTGATAATTATACCAAGGAATAGAAGGCCACAAATGATGAATTAAGTGGTAATTCTGCCCCATGATCAAAATATTAAGAACTTGGTTTGGGTAGACACGAGCATTTTTCCAGCGATCGCGCTCTGCAAAAGGACGATGCGGTAAATAATCAAAAAATAATCCCAGTGCTATCCCCACCACAAAAGCTGGTATAAACCAAAAATTCAGAATGTAACCCAAAAAGTGGTATTGCACCGATATATAAACAATTACACCGACAATTAAACGGCTAATGAACCATTCTAATAGCTCATATTTCCGCCACAGTCGCCGTTGAAAGAAAAACACCTCATGGTATAAAAACCGCACTGCAATCAGCCAGAGTGGACCACCCGTAGAAACATAATGATCTGGGTCGTCTTCGGGATGATTGACATGACCATGATGCTGTAAATGCACCCGCGTAAACACTGGAAAAGCAAAAGCTAGCATTAATGCACTGCCATGTCCTAACATCGCATTCATTACCCGGTTGCGATGGGCAGATTGGTGACAAGCGTCATGAATTACCGTCCCAGCACAATGCAAAGCAATAGTGTTAAGGCTAAAGCACAGCCAGTGCGGCCATTCCCAAAGCCAGTAACCAAAGTTAGATAACACTAGCATTGTTACAGCTACCAAAAACAGCAGTAGCGTGGGATTAAAATCACCAGGAGGCGCTAAAAATTCCTTTGGCGGGATTGTCAGTGGCTTTTTTGCCTCCGATGCGATCATCTCTAACATTGACTCCTTCTTAATCAAACATTACAAATATACGATAAAGATTAGGAAAGAATAAATTTATGTAAAGTTTTGTATAGCAAGATTTATCTACAGCTTTAAATATCAGTAGATGAATAACGCTATGATTCCAAACAAAGCCTAATCTTTACTAATAATTGGGATATGACAATCGGCAAGGAGTTAAAGGGATAAACTCCTTAGTGAGGAGGATGGATACAAGATTGTTGTAATATATCAAGTCTATCCCACAGAACCCACTCTCCCAAGAAACACTCTCTAGCTGCTTATATCTATTGGTATAGCAGTAACTGAAAAGGAGATGCCACTTAAGTTACGATGACTTCCCAGATAGCTCCCTAACTTCAGCCCTTATGCAATTAAGAGATTCTCTGCGCCGGACAAAAATTGTCGCTACTATTGGCCCCGCTACTAGTAGTCCTGAAATGCTCAAGGCGATTATTGAAGCGGGAGCCACGACGCTACGACTCAATTTCTCCCACGGAACTCATGCCGACCATCAGCGTAGTATTCGCTTAATTCGGCAAACGGCTTTTGAACTAAATCAACCAGTGGCTATTCTCCAAGACTTGCAGGGTCCAAAAATTCGCTTGGGGAAGTTTGACAACGGGTCTATAGTTGTGGCAAAAGGCGATCGCTTCACCTTGACAAATCGCCCGGTGGTAGGTACGCAAGAAATTAGCTGCGTCACCTACGATTATTTAGCCGAAGAAGTTCCAGTTGGCGCAAAAATCCTGCTTGATGATGGACGAGTAGAAATGGTTGTGGAGGAAATTAACCGGGACAAAGGTGATTTGCATTGTCGCATCACTGTACCTGGTAAACTTTCTAACAACAAAGGCGTGAATTTTCCCGGTGTTTACCTGTCAGTTAAAGCAATGACCGACAAAGACCGAGAAGATCTTATGTTTGGTCTAGATCAGGGTGTAGATTGGGTGGCACTTTCCTTTGTCCGCAATCCGCAGGATTTGATCGAAATTAAAGAGTTAATTTCCAGTACAGGCAAGCAAGTGCCGGTAGTTGCCAAAATTGAAAAGCACGAGGCCATAGAACAAATGGAGGCAGTTCTGGCTTTGTGTGATGGTGTAATGGTTGCTAGAGGCGACTTAGGTGTGGAACTACCAGCAGAGGATGTCCCAGTACTGCAAAAGCGGCTAATTGCTACAGCAAATCGCTTGGGGATTCCCATCATCACCGCCACCCAGATGTTAGACAGCATGGTGAGCAATCCCCGTCCCACTCGCGCTGAAGTATCGGATGTAGCAAATGCGATTTTAGATGGCACGGATGCGGTAATGCTCTCTAATGAAACCGCTGTGGGTAGCTTCCCTGTAGAAGCAGTGGCGACGATGGCGCGAATTGCCGAGCGTATGGAGCAGGAAGAAGCCCAACACTTAAACTTACGTTCTTTGAGAGATTCCCGGCGCTCCATTCCCAATGCGATTAGTCAAGCTGTAGGGCAAATTGCCGAACAACTAGGCGCAGCAGCAATCATGACCCTAACGCAAACTGGGGCAACAGCTCGCAATGTATCTAAGTTCCGTCCCCAAACACCGATTTTGGCAGTGACACCCCATGTGAATGTGGCGCGGCAGCTACAGATGGTGTGGGGAGTAAAACCGCTATTGGTGCTAGGATTACCTTCGACTGGTCAGACATTTCAAGCTGCGATCAACGTGGCTCAAGAGCTTAAATTACTGTCTGAGGGAGATTTAGTAGTAATGACTGCTGGCACACTCCAAGGAATTTCCGGCTCCACAGATTTGATTAAAGTCGAGGTGGTGACGGCAATACTAGGTCACGGAATTGGGCTGGGACAAGGTTCAGTGAGTGGTCGCGCACGAGTAGCTAATACTGGCATGGATGTTAGTAACTTTAATCCTGGAGACATATTAGTTGCACCTCGCACTAGTGCTGATTTTGTTGAAGCAATTCGTAAAGCTGCCGGAATTATTACGGAAGAAGAAAGTCTCACAAGTCACGCAGCAATCATCGGCTTGCGTCTCGGTGTGCCAGTTATTGTCGGCGTGAAGCAGGCAACGCAGGCGATTCGGGATGGGGCGATCATAACACTGGATCTGCAACGGGGTTTGATTTACTCTGGGGCGGTGAGAACGCATTAGGATTGGTGAAGAAGCAGGGGGGCAGGGAGCAGGGGGGGCAGGGAGCAGGGGGCAGGGGGCAAGGGGGAGAATTAATAACCAATACCTCATGCCCAATGCCCAATGCCCCATGCCCAATCCCTTTATCAAACAGTTGCGATCGCTACCCCAAGCCATCCAGCAAAGTTTTGCTGCTGTGTGGAGTCAGGATGCTCAACAGGCTTTACCTGATATCGAGTGGGACGTGGTGAGGCGAGGGTAATGGAATAGGTACGCAGTTCGTCTTGGTGAAAAACTGTGACTTTGATTGCATCACTTGGTTGGTAATCTTTGAGGCGATCGCTTAAGCCACCTGCTGTTACCTTAATCCCATCAATTGCTAACAACTCATCACCTGCATCAATTCCCCCTATTTGTGCAGGTGAACCCGCCTCCACAAACTTAATCATCTCGCGCCCATGCTCTGTATTTATTCTTACGCCCAGGTAAGGTTCTTCCTGCTGTTCAGCTACTAACTGCAAGCCAAAAGTTTCTAAATACTGATTAAAAGGCAAATCATCAATGCCATCAATATAACGTTTAAAGAAATCAGTCAAATCGATTCCGGCAACAGATTCTATAACTTCTTGCAACTGTTCTGGGGTATAGCCAATTTCATCTTGTCCAAATTGCTGCCACATTTTCAACATCACGTCATCGAGGGAACGTTGATTGTCATGAGTAGAGCGAATCAACAAATCCAGCAATAACGATACCATTTCTCCCTTTAAATAGTATGAGATTTGGGAATTACCGCTATTGGCATCCGGGCGATAGAGTTTTATCCAGGCATCAAAACTCGACTCGGAAACGGGTTGTACCTTGCGCCCCGGTGTCATTTCATATCTGGTAATTTCCTTGCTCAATTTATTCAAATAAGACTGAACATCATAAATTTCCGCCCGCAAAGGAATTAACAAGTCATAGTAACTAGTAGTACCCTCACAAAACCATAATGATGGTGTGTAATTTTCTTGGTCGTAATCAAAAACCTCTAATGCTTTTGGGCGAATTCGCTTAACATTCCATAAGTGAAAGAACTCGTGTGCTACCAATTGCATAAAGCGATCGTACTTTTCCTGAGCGCGAAATCCAAAACGCTGGTAAATTAGGGAGCAAGAGTCTTTATGTTCCAAACCGCCAAAAGCCTGGCTAAATAAATGTAGTAGAAACACGTATCGTTCATACGGCAAACCGCCGAACATCTGCGCTTCTACCTGAATAATTTTTTGAATATCAGCAATCATCTGGTGGGCTTCGAAATTTCCTTGCCCCCAAATTGCCAATTCATGGGGTTTTCCCAAAACCTCAAAATTATACAATTGGTGGCGACCAATCTCAAACGGAGTATCAACAAGAGTATCAAAATTGGCAGCCAAGAAAATATTTGTTTTCTCACCAACAGGTGGCAAGGCAGTAGTTACCTGCCATTCTGGGCGTGGTGGTACAATAGTGACGCGAATTGGTTGGTTTTCCCAGCCCGTTATTCTAAAAAATAGTGCCGCACCGTTCAAATAACCGTGGGTAGCATCTAAGTGATTTGTCCGTACCGATAGTTCATTCGCAAAAACACGGTAGCGTACAGTTAATTCTGAAATACCCTTTTTATCTATCTGCCAGTGATTTTTACTGATCTTCCGCCAAGGTAAAGGTATATCCTCTGTAAAAGCCACAAAATCCTGTAAATTCTTAGCATATTCACGGACTAAGTAGGAACCGGGTGTCCACACAGGCAATTTTAAATCGAGAATCGGTGAGGGGTAATCGACAAGGTGTAAAGTCACCTCAAACAGATGGGTTTCTGGTTGGGACATTGTCACCAGATAATGAATGGTTGGCCCGGTTTCCTGGACGTAGGCGTTGGGACGAGTTGCTGTTGCTTCAGTCATCTTGTGTGCTGAGTTAATACTCAATGGTTAATGGGATTGGTTATTTCTCCTATCATGACAAATTCGCCTTTTAACTTTTGGCTTCAACGAAGAGGCAGTTATTGAAGGGGGCAAGGAGAAATGACCCCTTCAATAACTGCTGTGGAATCAAAGGAAAAAAATGGGTCTAAATCCCCCACTTCTACTAAATGGCTCTCGTAAAGAGCCGGAAGCTAGCCCAACAGACGGGATCGAATCCCCACTTGAAGCATCCCCCTTGTTCCCTGCTCCCTTGCCTCTTTTTCAAATCGAGACGGCGGCTGTTTGCTGCGGCTGATAGTCAGAACCAAGTTTGCTGGCACAAAACCCAGTATCTCGTACTTGATTTGGTTCAATTGTTTTTCCCCAGTCCAAAGGAGTCACTACATACTCTATAGCTCCTTGCTGCTTAAAATCTGCGTTCCAAAAGTTATTAATCTTAGCTTGATTCATGTTAAATGCCAGTTGCCAGTTATTAACCTTGGTATTACCCTGATTTGTAATTTTGAAGCTGACACAAAATCCGGTTTCCCAGTTAGAACTGATTTCAGTAGTGACTTTTAGTTGGACAGTACTAATAGTAGATGGGGAGATAGAAGGAGTAGGAGTTGGGGAAACAGGAGGATTACTAGGTTGATCTAGAGGTTGAACTTGTACTGGTGGGAGCAGTTGGGACAGTAATTGCTGCTTGGGTAGATCAACACTTTGCCAATCATCTAATAAAATTCCGCCTGTATCACTACTATTAGGATTCCAACTCCAGTAAGTAAAGCTCAAGTTATTTTTTTGAATGTATTTTACCAACTCATTTTGCCAAATACCTTCTTTGGAATTTAAGTCTACTTGCCGTCCCCCAAACTCCCCAATCAAGATGGGAGCGATATTCTGACTAGCGATATAGTTAAATCCTATCTGCCAGCGATCAATCAGATTGTTAGGAAAGTTAGAGTCAGAAAAGTAGGGCTGATTGTACACCCCAGCGCCGTACTCATGAGGAGAATAGACTAGCTTATTAGAACGAGATAAACGTACTGGGTATTTTTTTACACCTTCTAGATTTCCACCATACCAATGCTGTGGCAATTTTTGACCGGGGACATTCTTTTCCACTCCTTCAACGACAATCAGCCAATTAGGATTAACGCCCAGAATCGCATTGCCTGCACGTTCTGCTGCTAATCGCCAGTCAGTACTTATATTGTTATCACCCCAGCTAGCTTTTCCGTAAGGTTCATTTTTTAAGTCTGCGCCAATAACGTTAGTTTGATTCTTGTATCGGATTGCTAACATTTTCCAAGTATCGATCCAGTCTGCTTCCGTAAAGCCGTCTCCATACCACAATTCTGGAATTTGTTGGTCGTTGAGGCGGTGGCTGTCGAGCAAGATTAGCAATCCTTGACGTTCCGCTTCCTGAATAACTAAGTCCATTACCTCCAAGGGGGTTTTACCTTGAAGTTCTTGGTTACTGCCAATTCCAAAGTTAATGCCACTTACATTAAGCGATCGCAATGCTGCCACAGAATAAGGTAACCGGATGACGTTATATCCTAAGCTTTTAATCTGAGCCAGCATTTCTTTATAGTCTCGTTGCCATAGACCGTGAGGCACGTGCGTATCAGTTTCCATACCAAACCAATTAACACCTCTGAGCAATACAACCTTGCCTTTTGCATCCACAATGGTTCTACCAATTGTTGAAAGTGGTAGCTCTATTGGCGTTGTAGCCCTAGCAGCATCTAGCTGAATACTAGCAGGTTCCTTAGTGAAAATAATTGCTAAAAATACTACTACACTTAAGGAAAATATGAGTAATTGTTTATGTAATCTCAATGTTTTTGGTTTATTTTTATAATTAACTTGCATACTATTATTACTTTTTTTATCACAATATCAAAGTTGAATCAGCATAAAAAACATATGATGCTTTTTATGAGTAAGAGAACTTTACAGGATGCTTACATAAAAAGCATTTTTGTAAATATAATTTTTAGCCGACGGTAAATCTTTGTAGTCTGATTACAATGCATTTATTTGACAGTTATTTGTATTACTGAATTAACCTTCATGCATTTGACCATCCCAGTAATCTTAGAGCAATACTTAACTACTATTGTTTCTGTATCCATAAAAATTGGGTAGTAAAAGTTAAGAACGCTGAAAAGTTTGGCTAGCAATACGTATAAACTTCTAATCATGTTTTGCATTAGTTGCTTAATTTACAAAAAGTTTACGTAGTTTACTGAGTTCTTCATCAGTTTCCTATTGAAACTATTTGGTATAGAGAATAGTTTAGATACTAAGGCAGTACACATATTGAGTGACCGTGAAAACTCTATACAAAATAGATGTTATGAGCGGTAATTATATCTGCTGGAATCTATCCATAGTCTTTTATTTAACAAAAGCTTTCTGATATGACACTTTCTGCACTGCAAAAATTTTTACTACCACCTGCGATCGCTTCTCTAAGTGTATTTTCTTTGATGTCATTGCCCCTTGCTACACTAGGCGATAAACAAATAGCTATCAAATTTCAGGAAGAACCTATTTTTTATGGCAAGCTTAGAGATATTGCTATTCCTTATGTAGTTTTTGCAACAGCACTTAGTGTAGGGTCTGGGATTTCAGCACTAGCTTTCTGTGGTTGGCGAAATTCTTCTTCCAAATCAGCAAAAATTCAGCAGGAACTGTCTAACTTAGAACAACATCTACAGCAGAAAGAGGCATTACTAAAAGAATGGGAAGTTTCCGAGCCTCGACTACAAATTTCTGGCTTGAACGCTTTTTTAGATGACAAATTGCCTTTTGACCAAGTTCTTAACTCAAAAAATGCAATAACTTCATCTCAACCTATTGGAGCGCAAATCCCAACGCCAGGGCACACACAACCAGTAAATACTGCACCAAAGGTTGCAACTCAAAAAAATACCACTACCGCTATCGGAGATATTGCTGCTACTTCTGCGTTTGCATCTGCCCAAACTTTCCTTGGCTATGCTCAAGAGAATCCCAACAATATCAAAGAAATTACTGCTGGTGAAGTTAATCAAACAGCAATTATGCCATCAGAATTTGAAGATTTGCAAAAACAAATCAAAGAGATGATGTTACAAATGCAAGCAATGCAGGACAATTTGCAACTAACGTCTGAACCAACAAATGCTAAAGTAGAATCCCCAGCTAAATTTCAGGTTTACTATAATACTGTCCTTTAAAATCTACTCAAATCTGTTTATCAGAAAGCAAAAGCTGAAGATAAACAGGTTTAATTCCCCTTTGTGTGATGAGAAATAACTAAAACAAGCAAAAGCTTAAAGAAGCAGAGGAAAATATTTAAACCACTCAATAGCAAGCATATAGCATTCCTAAATCATTTATTTGCCAAAATAACCTGAGTTCGGGATAAGCTGAAACCCTTATTACAGCGTTGCTTGATTCTGAGATATGTCAACGTGTTTGCGTTGTTTCCGTCAACTAACGCTGAATAAATCTTCTTAACCCGAACTGACGTAAAATAAATCAACCACAGAGGCGCAGAGAACGCAGAGTGAAGAATCGGAGATTTTTAGGATTCCTATAGAAGTACAGAGCAATTGACTTTAGGTATAAATTTTACCTCTGCTCTTTCGTGAAGCTTCCGAAATTGCACAAATCTCTTAATGAGGACAAAGCACTTTTCTCCAGAAACAATGCCATTGAATTGGTGTTTATTAGGTAATTAATATCTGGATGCCAGCGCTCATATTGAGGCTGGTATTCCAGTTTTTATCTATCAAAAGGGAGTGTTTGCGTAAGCAAATATGGGTTGAGGTTCAGACTGTATTCCACCAAAGTGAGAACCGCTATAGAATAGACAGGATTATTTATCAGTTTGATGATCATCTTATAGCGGTTCCCATTCAAATGCGGTATAACATTATATTCCAAGGTGTAGGGAAAATGCCGTGCCCCTACGGGTGTACCTCACGTAAACGAGAACCGTTATAATTTTCACCTGAGAAACTCTGAAGGAGTTACATAGGCATTCGTTTGCCTGTTTTTAATCGGTGGAGGTAAGGTAGTTTTAGAAGTTATGGATTGCGGCGGAATTTGATATCGGTTTCCCCAACCACCATTCAGGTCTTCCGGTTGCGGACGAGGTGGTATTGTTTTCCCCGTAGGTAGAGGTATTGTTAAGGTTTGGCTAACTTGTAAATACTTTTCACCTTCGTTAGTAAAGCGAATCAACTTGCTTTCAAGCGTGTCAAACTGTTGATTTTCTAACTTTAACTTTTGAGAGTTTTGATTATCTGGCTGTTCCCACTTACTAGCAGGATCGAAAATAGCTACAAATGTAACACCATCTTCTGGAAAGAGTCGTATTTGTGCTGGATTTGCTTGCCAAACTTCTTGAAAATGACCATCGGGTGAAACTTGCCACAGATTTAGTGCAGCCTCCCATTGTCCCTGTTTCACTTCCACAATTTGACGAGCCAGAATTGAACGGTTAGTATTCGCGTCTGAATTCAGTAAAGCTTCTGTTTGTCGTGATATTGGACGCAAATAACGCACAGCGGCCACTGTAATCTTGCTAGACTCCGGCAGATTAGTACTTCCGACGATATTGTATACACCTTTACTTGATATAGGTTGTACATCTCCAATTTTCATCTCTACCTTTTCTTGTGCTTTTTGAACACACCCATAACTGGTAGTTAAAAGCATTAGGCAAATGCCTGCCTGGAGATTAGTAGTAGATAGAGCTTTAAATCTGGGCAAAAAAGCCTTTAAATCAATAATATTCATAATAAATGGCAAATTTTTTGGTTTGTTTGCAAACTTTAGCTCAGGTTTTTACCTATTATGCCCACTTTTATTTTAAAAACAACAACTTTTATCGACTCTTAATTAATTAATTGAAAATTAAGAATTTTATTGGATCTAGTGGTTAATACTCATTAAGTTTGCTAAAGTAGCGACATTCAATAACCTAAATATGTAGTTGTTACCCAACTAGGCTGATGAGGCAAACAGTACTCGATTGTTATAAATTTACTTTTTCAAGCCAGTACCATAAAGTTTATCCAGTGCTTTGCATTGTCGTCTCGATTTGCTGGGTACTGGCAGTGAGCGAAAAGTCTTCAGCTCAAGTTAACCCATCTCAGCTACAAACTATCGACTACCAATTGGGTTTAGCAGAACCGCTACCAGCGCCTAAATTACCCGTCAAGAAAAGTCAATCGCAGTTAGGATCGCAGACATTGCCTCCTCCACGCGTAACGACTGGTGTAGCAACTGCACCGATCGCTAATCCAGTGTCCAAAGTTGTAGAACCCAAACGAGTCAACGACCTCCAACAGTTGGAGAGTGTCTTTATCCAGCAACAGGTAACTGGAAAAGCCCCGGCAGCAGCACGTAGTTCTGTTGCACCACGAGTGGCAGCAGGTGGGGACACTTCTGACGTGAATTTAGGATTGCAGGGACAGGTGAATGGCCCAAAGCCATCAAGTAGTTCAGCACCACTGCCACCACTCGCCAACTCGGCTGCAACGCAAGAATTCACTGCACCAGCAGCACCAACTTTTAATCAAGTACTCGGTTCTCAAACAGCGCCCCTGCCACCACTTCCCAACTCGGCTGCAACGCAAGAATTCACTGCACCAGCAGCACCAACTTTTAATCAACAATTACTCGATCCACAGACAACACCATCAGTTCCTACTACAGCTCCCACTCCAGTACCAGTTACCCAATCGGTAACTACTCAACAACGCCGTCAACTCGATAGCAGTAGTTTAAGGGAACCCTCTTTACAATTCCAAGGAGTTTATATCACCCAAGGCGGTGACACCTCGGCGCGGGCGAGACTTAGTGGCATCTATCCACTGTCTCCTCAAGCTTTGGTTGGAGCAACTCTGGACTTAACAAGCCAAGGCAGCAGCTTGGATGACTCCCGAAATGAGGGTTTGAACATTAACGAGCTTTATTTGGCAACTTCACTAGGAGGAGTACCTAATCTGCGGTTTGTGATCGGTCAAATAGATTTAACGTCTTATTTTGATCGCAACAGCTTTGCTAAAGATGGAGCTAGTCAATTCTTTAATCCGGTGTTTCAAACCAACCCAGCACTCGCGGCGACAGGGATTAGTTCACGCACCGGTTTGTTAGCCGATTGGAGTGTCACTGACAATATTGAAGCGAAAGCGGCAGTCTTTTCATCAGCAGATAAAACCGGTGACTTCTCTTTAGATGGATTTGCTGGCGAAATCGGCATCCGTTACGGCAATGCGATTATTCGTGGTACTTATGCCAGCGATCGCGATGCTGGTGTCCGTGATAGCTTTCTTGAAAGCTTTAGCATTGCCAGAGGTAACAATCAATTTGGTCCTGATGAAAACGATCGCGAAGAAGCATACGGTGTCAATGCCGAAGTCTTTATTCCTAATCTGAAATTAGGTTTGTTTGGGCGCTATGGTCGTTACGAAAATCGCACTTTAGGAGAGGGTGCAAATACTTACGTTTTGGGAGCTAGTTTTTTGGATCTGTTTACCCCAGATGACCGACTAGGAATAGCTTATGGGCGCGCTCTCTCTAACGATCGCCTGCGTCGTGGAGAGCGTCCCGATGTATTGGAAATGTTCTATGATTTTAAATTTATTTCCAATCTACGGGTAGGCTTTTCGGTTCAAGCACGTGATGATTTCTCAGAAACAGTCTTCGGTATCAGGGTGAAATCAGAATTTGATGTGACTCCCACAGGGAGAATTACCCAATGAGTCAAAATAATAAGGAAAAAGCTAAAAAAATTCAATATCGTTCTCTTTTTATTTGTTCATTTTTCCTTTTTACTTACTTGCTAACCGTGCCACCCTTGGACAGCATTGCCCCTGCTCAAGCACAGAACTTATCAGCATCGGCACAAAAAGGTTTTGCATTTTTAAAAAAAGGCTTTATCAATGATGCGATCGCAGCCTTCCAACAAGCCCTCAAAAGTCAACCGCAATCTTCGCAAGTTAGGTTGGGATTAGCGATCGCCTATCGTCGAGCCGGACGTATCCCCGAAGCTTGGAGTGCTTATCAACAAGTACTGGCAATAGACTCCAACAACCAACTAGCTTTAAAGACAGTTGGTCTATTGGCTACTTATCGTACTGAGTGGAACTTAAAAGGGATTGAGGCTCTGACAACTTTATTAGAGTTAAATCCCAATGACTTAGAAGGTCGTGGTTACCGTGCTCTACTGTACTCCTATCAAGGACAATTAAGCGAGTCTTTGGCAGACTACCAAATAGCACTGAACAACAACCCCACACCAGAAACAGTCATTGGTGCAGCTCAAACTTATAGTTACAGTGGGGATTTTCCTAAAGCACTAGAGTTGTTTAACCGCTATCGCTCCGCTGGCAAAGCCATTACAGGCTATGCAGCAGTAGCCTATGGTCGCACCTTACGAGAAACAGGCAATCCTGCGGGGGCAGTACAGGTATTAGAAGCGCAATTGCAGCGCTCCAATAAACTTGACCAGATAGAGTTTGAAACTCGTAAAGAACTGGCTGTAGCATATCTTGTCAATCAACAACAAGCTCAAGCATTGGCGGTTTTAGATGTATTACAGGGAAGGCCAGAGGCGATTTTGCCCTTAGCACGATCGCTCAATGAAATTCGCAAGTACACCAATAACCCCACCCTCACCCAACAAGTTTTCAATCTCTACCGTCAAGCACTCCAAACCGATCCCAATCCTTCCCCCAAACTACTGCGCGAAGTCGCTGATGTCTTTACTGGGTTCCCCGAAGGACGACAAACAGCGCTGCAACTGTATCGACGGGTGGCGTTAGAATTTCCCAACGATCAAAGTTTGCTGGTGCAGCAATTAGCTTTAGAAAATCAGCTAGGTTTAATCGGTAAAAATGACTTAAAACAGCGTTTGGCGACTGCAATACAATCAGTACCGAGCGATCGCGTAGAGTTGCAACAACTAGCTAATGCCTTAGTAAACATTGATGCTCCCGACCCAGAATTTTTACCTGTGTACCAAAATCTCTTACAAATGGGGGTTAACGTCCCGTTTTTGAATTTCCGGGTAGCGCAGATGCATGTGCAGCGCCAAGATTTAAATGGTGCAAGGCAAGCCCTGGCAGCTTATACAGCTACCCCGGCAGGTGCTAAAGACCTTGCACCCCAATTATTAGCAGCAGAAATTGAGCGTCGTGAGGGTAGCCTTGAAGCGAGTGCCCAACGTTATCAAGCTGTGCTTGGTAGCAAGCCAAATAGTAGCGATATTATTGATGCTGCTTTTGGCGGACTAGCTGGAGTGCGACTGCAACAAAAGCGTTTTGATGAGGCTGTAACAGTTTATGATCAATTGATAGCCCGCAATCCTCAAAATTTATCGATTCAACTAGGGCGTGCTAGTATCGCCTATCAAGCCAAGCGAATCTCCCAACCAGAAGCAGAGGCAGTTCTCAATAATTGGTTAGCAACACAACCTGCAACCAATACTCCTCCAGAACTATACAGTTTGTTAGGGGCGCTGCCTACAGATCCGCAAAAAGAAGCTTTATATAGTTATCTGCTAGAAGTTGACCCTAGTTCTATACCACTACAACTGCGCCTGTTACAAGTGATAGCGAAACGCAATCCGGCTCAAGCGCAAGCGCGAATGAAGCAGTTGATTGCTCGCATTCCCAACACTCCTGACTCATACCAGTTGCAGGCAGAGTTAGCTCGATCTGTAGGTGATTTCAATTTGGCTAGCAATACCTATGAAAATATTTTGGCGCAGCAACCAGATAACATCGATGCTCTAGCGGCTTTGGGCGGAATTCGCTTTGAACAACGCCGCTTTGAATCGGCACAGGAGATTTATGCTCAAGTGTTGGCACAAAAACCGGAAGACAAAGGCACACGCCGCGCCCTTGCTGGATTGAATGCAATTTTAGATCAGCCTTTAACAGCACTAGCGCAGCTAGAACAATTGCAATTAGAAGCAGCCGCAGAAGGAGGAAGCGATAGCGATGCAGCTCGGCAAATACAGCAAATCCAAACAGACTTTCTGCTACGACGGGGATTTCAACCCCCTTGGGAAGACTATCGACGCCGAAACAGAAATTAGCGATCGCTTAAATTTCTTCATGAAAGTTAATTTTAAACAACTACAAGGGAACAATAAGGGCAAAGAGATGATACTCTCCCGCTCTCCCCATCAGCTAATGTTTTACAAATCAAATTGTTCTTAGGATGTGGCACTTCCCAAGAGTGGCAGCTATTGCCAGCCTGGTTGGTTTATCTGCCTGTGTCTCTAGTTACTCGGCAGCACCCAAAACACCGGATGGGCAAACTCCGGTGAAAAATATCCCCACTGAAGGTAGTAGTCAAAATCTCACTGGATTATTAGCTGATCTCCCTAAATCTACCCCTAACCGGGATTTACTAGCCCAAAGTTGGGATAGCTACCGCCAAAGATTTATTCAGTCAGATGGGCGGGTGATTGATTACGAAGCAAGCGATCGCTCAACTAGTGAAGGTCAAGCTTATGCTTTGCTCAGAGCAGTACTGATTAATGATCCGGCAACCTTTGCCCTGACTTTAAACTGGTCTGAAAATAACCTCCAGCGCCAAGCGGGTGGTAAACGCACAGATAGTTTGTGGGCTTGGAAGTGGGGGCGAAAAGAAGATGGTAACTGGGGTGTCATCGACAGTAACTTTGCCAGTGATGGAGATACAGATGCGATTACTGCCTTGATTTTTGCATCACGGCGTTGGAATCGTCCCGAATACCTGGAACTGGCAAAAGTTAAACTGCAAGATTTGTGGAACTTGTCCACCATTTCAGAACCACAAGGTAAGCGCTACCTGTTACCAGGGCCTGTAGCTGCATTTGTCCCGAATGCATCTACCCTTTACCTGAATCCTTCTTATTTTGCACCCTATGCTTTTCGTATCTTTGCACAAGTTGATCCCCAACATGATTGGTTGAGTTTGGTAGACAGCAGCTATCAAGTGCTAGAAGATTCCGCAAAGCTTTCTAGCGTAGGTTTACCCAGTGATTGGGTAGCTCTAAATACCAAAACAGGAGAATGCCAAACCCTACCAGCATCTAGTACTCTGAAGAGTTTGTATAGCTTTGATTCTTATCGAGTTTGGTGGCGTTTGTCATTGGATGCTGCCTGGTTCAACTCACCCCAAGCGCAGCGCTATCTAGTGACATCCACTCAGCACCTGCAAAAACTATGGAGTAAACAATCGAGTCTACCAGCAACTATCGATCTCCAAGGGAAAGCATTAGTGGATTACGAAGCTACATCCCAATACGCTATGTTATACGCCGCCATGCAGTTGGTGAAACCAGCGATCGCTCAAGAACTGCTTGTGAAAAAGATAATACCTCAATACAAGCAAGGAATTTGGGGAGACGACTCTGCTTATTACACCCAGAATTTGGCTTGGTTAGGATTGCTACCTCCGAAGACAATTCCCCAGCGACTGCTTAAATGACATCCTCTGACCTTGAGTTAGAGCAAAGGCTTCCCAAATACCTTTTACTCCCGTTGATTTCCTTAAAAAATCCGATGGGATGATTTTTAAATTCTAAAAGCAACAAAATACTTGTGCTTCTTACGTAAAAACTTTGAGTAAATTAACACTAAAATCACACTCTATTATGAAGCAATTGTTTCATCTTTCCCAAATTAATAAAAAAGCAATTATTGTTACTACTTCTTGCTTTTTTTTGTTCCCTAGTTCATTATTGAGCGCTCAAGCTCAAACCAAAAGCGATCTGCAACAGCAAGTAACTTTGTTAGCTCAAGCAACGACATCAGGAAATAATAGTAAAGCAAACTTAGAAGCTGCTAATGCCAAGAACCTATCAACTTACACCCTAGAATTTAATCGTAGTCCGATTGTGGGCAACCGGATGCGCTTGCGCGGCGTTTACTCAGAAGGTCGTCTTGCCTTTACCCGTCCTCGTGGCTGGAAACTAGATCGGGGTAAGGTACAAGCTTTAATCCGTTTTCAACATTCGCCAGCACTATATGCCAATCGCTCTAACCTGACCGTGCTAGTCAATGGCACGAGTGTTGGTAGCGTACCCCTTAATCGCAAAGAGTCCCAAGTAGGTCAAGTACTGTTCAATATCCCACCAAAGCTGCTGCAAGACTATAACGAACTCATTTTGGTGGCACAGCAGAATAACACCATCGAATGTAGTGACCTTAGTAGCCCCGACTTGTGGACAGAGATTCTACCAGATTCCAAATTAATCTTGAACTATGAACGGCAACCGATTCCCCTGAATTTCAGCCGCTATCCTTATCCTTTCTTTGACGAACTCGGCTTAGAAACTAACCAAATTGCTTACTTGCAACCGAGCCAAGTTGATCAATCCTGGCTGACAGCAGCAGCTCGCTTACAAGCCGCATTGGGGAGAATCGCAGATTTTCGCCCGATTCAAACTAGCTTAGTGTCTGATGTCGCAAACCTGAAGGCAAGCGATCGCTTGGTCATCATTGGTACTCCCAACGAACAACCAACCTTAAATACTTGGAAGAATTTGCCCCTGAAAGTCGTCAGCAATCAAATTCTCGATCGTGATAACAACCCCGTACCAGATGAAACAGGGGTATTGATTATAACTAAAGCTGAAAAGAGCGGGGTTCCAGTTTTAATTGCTACTGGTAACAGTGCAAAAGCCGTGGAAAAAGCAACCCAATTTTTATCACAGCCAGACTTGCGGAAAATGGGGACTGGTCAGGTGGTTTTTGTCAGTACTCTCAAGGAAGGTTCGACACCAGGACTCCGCCAATGGCCTCGTTATTTGCCAGAACAAAATTCTTTTAAACTGGGCGATATCAAAACCCAGGTCAATGGTGAGCCGTTTAGTGATGTAACTGTGCGTGGGATCGGAGCGCCACCAATTGAAATTGATTTTCGCGCTTTACCAGATGATCGGTTTGTTCGGGGTAGTTCCATGAATCTGGTGTACAGCTATGGACCGCAGGTTAATCCGCGAACTTCTGCGATCGAAGTTTTACTGGATGGAGTTTTCATTGGTGGGGCACGTCTTGATTCTGAGTCGGGAGAAACTCGCAAAAACCTGAAAGTCAATTTGCCGGAAAACTTGATCAAACCCAACTCGAAACTGCAAGTTTTCTTGCGGATGAATCCTAGAGAACCGTTTGATAAACAGAACTGTCTTCAGCCACCAGATCAACAACTAACAGGTACGGTGCATTCTGATACTAGCTTCGACCTGAAGCGAGAAATCTCTACACAACTACCAGATTTGAACCTGCTGAAATTCGGTTTCCCCTTTGCTGCACCACAGGATTTGTCCCAGACAGCGATCATTGTACCACAAACCCCCTCGAAAACAGATGTGTTGACCTTGTTAGCTTTTAGCGAACGCTTAGGAAGGCTCAGTCAAGCAGATGCGGTCAAACTAAATGTTTATACACCGGATGCTTTACCAACAAAAGCCCGCAAAAATGACCATTTGGTAGGAATTGGAACGCGAGAAGACTTTCCTTTCCCTGAAGTATTTAATTCCACTGGCTTTAACTTGAGTCAGGCATTTTCCCGCTCCTCTACCAATGCTGTGGTTCAGACGCCACAGGATACACAAGGCATGATTAAGCAAATTATCTCTCCTTGGAACAGCGATCGCGTCGTTCTAGCTTTAACATCTCAAACCGAAACTGGTTTAGAGCGAGTGCGGCAAGTCCTCAATCAAGATCCGTGGTTCTTCCAACTCAAAAAGGATACGGTGCTAATTAGTAGCGATCAAAAAGACCTGGTTTCCTACGATGCTGATGCCTATCAACTACAGTTTTTCCAAAGCGCCCCAAGTACTCGTCGTTGGGAAAATACCACTCTTCTCAGTAAGGCATCACGCTTTTTACAAGAAAATTGGCTATTGCTACCTATAGGCATTTTCACCGTGTCTCTGGTTCTTTACGGGATTCTTCAGTTGTATATCAAGCGCTTGAGTGCTGACAAAAAGTAGACACTTTCGGTTAGGTATCGCCAATTTTAAATTTAAATTTCAAAATTTAGATCCAAAATGACTTCTTCCCCACCTACATCGCCCCGGAAATCACGCGATCGCCAGGGCTTAAAATTGAGCAATTGGTTGATTGATATTACCCCCCGATTTTTTGATCGCACTCTTCAAAGGGTGGGTGTAAAACAGTTTAAGTGGTTTATCCTACTGCTGTTGTTGCTCTCAGTGCCACTGATTGTTACCCCGATAGAAGTTTGGCAGCAGGGATTAGTAGCAGTGTTTCTCGTACTACTCGGTCAACTACTTATACACGCAGAGTTTCAAGAGTCTTCTTCAGAAATCAGCCATTATTATCACCTGTTTATGCTGTGGCTGAGTATGGTAACAACGCTACGTTATTTATACTACCGCACCAGCTATACCCTCAACTTTGATGGTTGGCTCAACAGCATCGCTTGCGTATTCTTATTCGCCGCCGAACTTTATGCCATCCTTACCTTGGTATTGGCATACTTCCAAACCTTGAAAATTCAAGAACGCCAACCAGTTAATCTCACAAACATTCCGGTTGAGGAATGGTTCAAAGTTGATATCTACATCCCTACTTACAACGAAGACGTGGAGATTGTTCGCAAGACGGCTGTGGCAGCCTTAGCCTGTGATTATGCTCCTGATAAAAAAAAGGTTTATGTTCTTGATGATGGTCGTCCAGAAAAGTATAAAGAGAACGACCCACGCCGAGAACAGTTTAGCAAAAGACGGGAACAGCTACGGCAAATGTGCCAAGAACTAGGCTGTATACACATGACGCGGGACAATAACGACCACGCTAAGGCTGGTAATATCAATACCGCTTTTTACAAAACTGATGGCGATTTAGTGTTGATTTTGGACTGTGACCACATTCCATCGCGGCAAATTCTCTTGCATACAATGGGTTTTTTCTTCGATCCCAAAGTATCGTTTGTCCAAACTCCCCACTGGTTCTATAATCCCGATCCCTTCGAGCGTAATTTGGTCACTAAAGGTAGAATCCCCGCAGGCAATGAACTGTTTTATAAGGTGCTGCAAAAAGGTAACGATTTTTGGAATGCCGCCTTTTTCTGCGGTTCCGCAGCATTAATTCGCAAATCCCACGCTTTAGAAGTTGGGGGAATTGCGGTGGAAACGGTGACGGAAGATTGTCACACTGCCTTGCGATTGCATTCGCTGGGTTACAAGTCTGTATACTACGACAAAATTATGGTGGCTGGTTTAGCGCCAGAAACGTTTTCTTCTTACGTGGGACAACAAGTGCGTTGGGCAAGGGGGATGGCGCAGATTCTGCGATTAGAAAACCCAATTTTTAATCCGAAGCTGAACCTGACATTTGCACAACGGATTTGTTACTTTAGTGCGACTTCGCACTTTTTGTATGGCTATCCTCGACTAATATATGCGATCGCTCCCACACTATTTTTATTATTTGGCGTTAACTCTGTCCAAGGTTTGGGTTTAGAAACTCTAGCCTACGCCTTACCCCATATTCTCCTCTCTCTTTTTACTAACTACATCATTTACAAAAACGTTCGTTTCTCCTTCTGGAATGAAATTTTTGAATTTGCGATGGCTTTCCAGGCTGGATGGGTGACGATGTTGGCGCTGTTTAATCCCAAGCTGGGTTCATTTAACGTTACCGACAAAGGAACGTCTATAACCAAACGTACCTTTGATTGGGAATCAATGCGTGGTCTTTTGGTGGTGACAGCACTTGTAGTCTCTTCCTTGCTAGCTGTTCCCTATTGGCTGCTGCTACATCCTGAAGATTGGCAAGCGGTCTTAGTCAACACCATGTGGTCTGTTTTTAATCTGGTTTTGCTGACAGCTGCTTTGCTGGTTGGCTTTGAACAACCACAAGTACGTACTGCCCACCGTTTAAAGCGTCGCCTCCCCATCTTAATTACCAGTAACGGTCAAACAATCATGGGCAAAACGATAAATATTTCAGAAACTGGGGCATTAATTTCTTTGGAAACTTGGCCCAATTTACTGGATGAAGTAGAGGTTGAGGTGATGGGAGATTATACTGCTAGTGCCTCTTTGACAGCGCAGATTGTCCGAGTTTCTCCTATTAATGATACAGAAACGCTTTTGGCTGTTGATTTTGTGAAGCTCAACAATGCTCAACGCGATGCTTTAACTCTAGTTTTATATTCTGATGTCCGAGAGTGGTATTCTCAGAAAGGCCATTATGTAGACCGACCCTTCGCTTCCCTGGGATTTTTAGCCACCAGTCTGACTCGTGCCTTGCGTGACGTAAAACAAACTAGCCGTAAAAAGGTACGCAAGCAGGTAAATAGCCATAGCCGACTCTACTGGGATGGTAACTTCTTTTTTGCAGTAGCTACAGAGTTAGGAACAACGGGTTTGCGCTTGGAAATAGAGGATACAAAAGCCGTGTCTTCTCACAAAATGTTAGGACAACAGGATTTGCACACGATGCGAACTGTTAAACCATTAGTTGGTTTACTGTTAAATGAGGATGAGGATAATCTCTCATCTAATCGATTTGTTGCCGAAATTTATGCAGTAGAAGAACAGGCAAATGGCAAAATTGCGCTTGAGTTAAATTTTCCAGAAAAATTCAAAGAACGCCAAGACACCAAAATTAAACAACTGTTGGAGGTTCTGTAGCAGAAATACTTGACTAGATTTTGACTAGCGCAAGCTTCATTTTAGTTTAGATGTTGCTTGCGCTTGGGAGTGTTTTAAATTGCAAAAGTCAATTCAATACAGTTTAGGGCTAGCCCTTTCAAGGTGACTAATAAAATCTCTTTTTTTCTCTCTCTGTCCTCTGCGTCTGCGCGGTTAAAAAGGCTTTTATTTAACCACAAAGGTACAGATAACACAGAGTTAAGAGATTAAAGAGTAGTTTATTGAATAAAATGATTCAATTAAAAACCTTTAGTAATCACACTTTGCCAGCCAAGTTTGTCAACTGTTTGAAGTTTACGAGATAAATAATGTTGTTGGCGCTGTCAATTTTGATCCACCCTTTCTCATGCAGCTTTTCCATAATTTTGGTAGTTTCTTCAACACCAATTTCTGTTACCTCTGCCAAGTCTTTGAAGGGAATGTTAAAAATTTCCTTTCCAAAATTCGATTCTTGACCATAGCTTTCGCCTAAAGTGACAAGGGTATGGGCGAGTTTGACTGCTGGTGGTGAAGACCGCATTTGTAAGCGTAAGTTAATTTGCCGCAATCGCCGCACCATAAGTTGTAACATCCGGTGATGTAACTGCGGGTCTTTGAACAATATTTGAATAAAACGCTCTCTGGATATACTCAGCAAATTCACGGACGAAAGGGCAATGACATCGGTTGAGCGTGGAGATTCATCCAAAATTGCCATTTCTCCAAAGAAATCGCCCCGACCAAAAATTGCCAGAGCTACTGAATCTTCCGCGACGGTACGCCGGACTTTAACCCAACCAGAAACAAGGAAGTAAACGGCGTTACCCCAGGCATCTTCCATCACAACGGCTCGCCCAGATGGGTATTCATGTTTAACTGCAACGTTGAGCAGCCATTCCAAAGTCTGTGGGGTGGCTGTACTCATTAAGGGGAAAAGTTCACTAAAAACCTCAGTCTGCATGAAATATTTATAAAAAATGGATTCAAGAGCAGGAAACTAACTTTGTCATTATAAATTTGTTTAAACCGTAATCTTATTTAGAATACGGCAGCAAAATCTGTACCTATTTGAGTTGAACTCTCAGGTTAATCGGTCTAGAGTTCGATTACAACATAACAATTCTGTATAAAATTGGAATCAGCGATTTCACTTACAGAATTATGATTTAAGGTTTGTTGGGTAGGCACTTTTCACTGCCAGTATTTGGATTTGTTGGTCTAAATTTTCTACTAGTTGATTCAGAGCAACTAAAGCCTCTAATTGCTGAGAGTCGAGTTTAGGATTCATAAAAAACCGTTGTTGTAGCTCATGTAACTTGAAGCTTAGTTGCTGAGAAATTACTAGGGCATCGTGGCCTAGACGCGTCAATTGTTGTTGTTGATAGAACTTTAATGCTGCTCCTCGCAAGACTTGGAGTGTTGCCTCTTCACCGTAAATTCCCGGTATGACTCGCAAGCGTAATAACAAGCGGTTTTCTTGATATACGTATTCCTTCTCTACCTGTTTTGGTTCTACAAGTGTGGTAACAGGCAAGGAAGCAAACCGCTTTAATTCATTAAGTACTCCTTGGAAAACAGAAAGCGGCAGTTTGTCTAAGATAGACTGCAAAACTCCATTGTCACTCCACAGTATCCTGCCTTCATAAGCTTGTCTTTCTAAGTACAGCCGACCAATTCCCCCAGCCAGAATTCGCCCTAGCAATTCTTCTAATAATTTCTTAGGTGCTAGTGTTGGTAGTACCTCAATAGGATTAAATAGTTCGGGAACTTGCGTGGGCAAAATAGGTAAATTATTTTGTGGTGCTGCAACGGATGTTTCCGGCTCTTGACTCCTCATAGTTTGAGATGATTTATCTAACTCTGGGATAGGAGGCAAGTCTACTCGCTGCCCAGAATGTTGACGCTTTTGTGTTTCAAAGACCATCAATATTGGTTGCTGATTTGACTCAGAGTCGGCATCTATGGAGAAAATAGGTTTGTCAGCAATGCTAGCTGCACTATTTGTTGGGGAAAAATCTGGCGTTGGCTGATGCACAAGTTTTACATCTAGCTGGGATGTATTCTTATGGTTGAGGTAGGCTGACAGTATTCTGCGGTGAGCATCGGCTGCGATCGCCTCAATAACCATTGTGCAATTGATATAAGATAAAATGCGACCTACATAATCTAGCGCCTCGCTATCTTGTGGATGAACCATACCTAGCAAGAGGTTTTTTTCTTCTAATCCAAAAGGCAAAATTTGGTGGTAGAGACAAGCTTCAAAGGATAGAAGACTATCAATCAGGTGGAATATTTGCGCGCGTTCCCCTCCTTCCTCCCACTTAGTTTGAATGGCAGTTAGCATTTGCTGTCCATTTGCTGCGGTATCATTTAGTTCACCTTTTGAAGACAACATAGGTTTGATTGCTTAGTGTTTACTTATATAATATTTTGCCTTTAATTTAGTAGGTAGTTAATAAAGATACTTTGTTAGATTGTTAAAATTTAAATTATATCTACTTAAGTAGACGTAAGTAGAGATTAATTTCAGATGTAGATTTGGAAAAGGCAGAGGGCACAAGGCTGGAAGTATTAATCAAAACTTTAGTTGTGGATATAAAGCGTAATAGTATAAAAAATATATTGAGATACGTAGCATGAGACACAAGACCTCCAAGATCAATCCCATGCTTTTAAGGGTAAGTTTCTTCTGTTTTCTGAAGTTTTACTCTAGTTACTAAGATACGAGGAGATGAAAAGACAAAGAGAAGGAACTTGCTATGAATTGTTCCCTGCTCCCCATCTCCTACTTTGATACACTGCCTTGAGCAACTAAATGCCTCACAAGCTACTCCTGGGTTCTTAAAGCTTGGGCTACAAGATAAATTTTTGTCCATTCACCTAGCACTTGATGGGTTTTGAGTTTTAATTGTTGGGCTATTGCTTCTATTGAGTTATCCGCTCTCCGCAAATCTAGAATCTGCCGCCCCAGAGGAGTCAATTTTTCATCAAGTTGCTGCCATTGGTTTTGAGTTAAACCCAAGTTATGTTCTTGCAAGGAAATTGAGAGCCAGCTATCTACTAGTTCTGGTTTACCTTTGAGGGCAAAAACACGCACAGCGTGGTAACTAATTTTTTCTCGTAGACGGTATACTTCTTTAGTCTGCTTATTTAATCTCTGGGCGATTTCTTCCTGGGATTTACCTTGCAAATACAGTCGTAGCCACTCTACTGCATCTGTCCCTAGATTTTCTTGCAAATAATTTTCAAATTCTTTTTGTACTGACTGACGCAGTGTTTGTTGTTCTTCTAGCTGTTGTGTTTCTTGATATTCTGCGATCGCCTGAGTATCTACTAAATTAACTCGATTATCACTGTCGTCTGTGAGAACTTCTTCCGACACCAGTCGAATTAAGTCACGCCCCGGTACTTGGGTTAAGCCACCGCGTTGAGTGCGACGCAAGTAGTTTACAAATCGATAAGCTAATAAGGGTTGATTGCGTACTGGTCGTAGACAATATTCTTCCACACTGGCAAATAGCAGAGCATCCCCCAATCGTCTATCGGTTGTATATTTGGCAATATCAGCCATTTGCTGTTGCATCTGGCTATCGCTTTGCAGTAATTCTTGAAGTACCTCTTGCAACACATCCATGACGCTGCGCTGGCGATCGCGGCTTAGGGCAACCCAAGTCTGAATTTTATTCCGCAATGTGACTAAACTCCCCAATCGCGTTATCAAGTTCCGATAAGCACGTTCTCGCCCTAGCCCCAAATAGCGTTGACGTAAAATTCTCCAGCGATATTCCATTGCTTGCTTGGCGATATCGAGTTCCTTCGGATTAAACAGATCAAAGCGTTTTGAGTCAGATCCCAATAGCCAGAGAATAATACTTTGCCTAGCAGCTTCATTTTGGTCTGGGCATTCCGCAGCCAAGCGCTTTCGCCAATCTAAAGCCAGTTGTTCCACATCCCTTGTCATAGTGAGATTGCGCTCCTCGAAACTCAATTTTGAAGTTTGCATCACAACCCCCATTCGTCCCACCTAATTGTTTAATTGGCAACTTGCCAGGATTTCATGAGTTTCATGAAAATAACTCAGTGATTCCACTTTAATTACGTCTTAATTCACTAGATTTATGCAGAAATTTTTATATTTATGTTTTGCTTACAATTTCCAAATGCCCAAAACCCATACCTATGAAGTTTTCAAGGCGATTTTTGTAATTTATACTTTTTGTAAAGTTATAAAAAAGCGTTGGGAAAATCCACTCTTTTTAAAGATGGGATGAGAGACGCACCGACCCCGTTGACGGTTGACGGTTAACAGTCTTTTGTGTTATCCCATCCCGTTTTTAGGGTAGGATGAGCTTAAGTTAAATTTAATAATATATTTTTAAGTCTATTAAGCGTATATACGTAGAAATCGCTCTTTCGGTTAGTAGGGACTGATAAGTAAATTTATTCTTTTTAAACTAGCTTTACGCACAAATGTGTTTCTAAATATTGGCAAGTTATTTTAAAAGTTTTATATTCCCAAAAATGAATAGTCAACAGTCAATATTGATTTTGACTATTGACTTTGACTATTGCTTTCCCTCTGCTTCAAAATTTAACTTCTGCAAAATCTAAAAACAGAAAGAATGCAATCGTCTAAAGTTTTGATAGTCAGAAGTCTGACAAGAAACTTTTCTTTAAATTCATTTATGGTAATTTTTTGTTTTGAATTCCCCCGCAGCAGGTTGAATCTATCGACTGTTTGATCTCACAATGGGATTTTCTACAGATTCTCGATACCCTTGGACTTGTTCTGTATAAGCAATTGGTAGAACAGCTTCAACGTTTTCATGGGGACGAGGAATAATCACCCAAGATTCTAATGTACCGCCATAAACATTTTCTGCGGCTTCAACGCCAGCAGCCATAGCGGCTTTTACTTCAGAAACATCGCCACGAATATTAACTGTAAACCGAGCGCTACCTACTCTGATATAACCAACGAGGGTAACTCGACCAGCTTTTACCATAGCATCTGCTGCTGCTAGCACCGCAGGGAAACCTTTCGTTTCAAGTGCTCCAACTGCCTGTAATGACATTATTAATCTCCTGTATGAATAAACGTGGGGGCTACAAATTAATTGTACGAAGCTTCGCTACAGATTTTGATAGCAAAATTGCTTAGAACATGCGGAAAGGTTCTGATTCTTCAGTGAAATGGATTGGTAATATGGTTTCCACATTTTCCGGAGGATTGGGAACGATGTAATGAGTGATTACTGTACCAACCTTCACTTGCTCTCCAGCAGCGATTCCAGCTTCAACAGCTCTATTTACTTCAGAAACATGTCCCCGGACAGCGACTAACAAACGAGCGCTTTCCGCTTGACCATAATACACAATTGTGACTGCGGCAGCTTTGACCATTGCATCTGCTGCTGCTAAGACACTAGGAAAACCTAAAGTTTCAATTACGCCAACGGCCATTGGCATGGCATTAGCTCCTGGATTAAGGGATAAGCGATATTAATTGTACGTGGCTTTAGTCCCAATTTTGACATTTTGGTAAACTTTCTTTGATGCCCTAATTATTGGGGGAGTGGGGAATCGGGAGTGGGGAATGGGGAGTTAGAATGTTTTGATAGCCGCTAGTCTCTGTTTTATATATTACAAATAATACCTCAGCGTGTTAGTTTGTATAATTTTGTTGTTTACAAAATCAGCGATGTATAGAAGCAAGCTGGTACGATAAACTGAAATTTATGTTTCCGAATTTTCTTCCTAAAGCAGTTGGGCAACTGACAGAATCTGCCTCGATCGCACTAGCTCAAAGTATTCAAACTGCTGCGATCGCCACTCCTTTAATTAATCAACCAGTTACCACAACCTATGTCAAGCAAGGGAGTGGTGGAACTCCTATTTTATTAATTCACGGTTTTGACAGTTCTGTATTAGAATTTCGGCGGCTTTTGCCACTGCTTTCTGGAGATAATGAAACGTGGGCAGTGGATTTGTTGGGTTTTGGCTTTACAGATAGACTCTCAGGAATTCCCTATAGCCCAACTGCGATTAAAACCCATCTTTATTATTTCTGGAAAAGTCTGATTAACCAACCTGTAATTTTGGTGGGCGCTTCGATGGGGGGTGCGACTGCAATTGATTTGGCGCTGACTTACCCGGAAGTTGTAAAAAAGCTGGTGTTAATTGACAGTGCGGGCTTGGCGGGTGGTTCACCATTAAGTAAATTAATGTTTCCCCCGTTGGATTATTTAGCAACTCAATTTTTGAGCAATCTGAAAGTGCGCGATCGCGTTTCCCGCATTGGATATAAAAATCAAAGTCTTGCCTCTGTCGATGCGCTATGTTGTGGAGCATTACACCTACAAATGCCCAGTTGGAATCAAGCATTGATTACTTTCACTAAAAGTGGTGGTTACAGTGCTTTTAGATTTAAGAAAGTATCACAAATTAGACAACAAACGCTAATTTTATGGGGCGACTCCGATAAAATTTTGGGTATTAGGGATGCCATGAGGTTTAAAAGAGCAATTACACAGAGTAAACTCCTCTGGATTCCGGATTGTGGCCATCTTCCACACCTGGAACAACCACAAATTACCGCGCAGCATATTTTAGATTTCCGAGTTTGATTGTAGTTCAAACCCAAGAAACCTGATGCATCTATTGCAACTGATTAGGTACATTTAGAGAGAACGTGTTGAAACAGCAACCCCTACGTATCAAAGTAGCATAAATATCAATAATTCTCCTGTAACGCTGAACTGTAAAGTTTTTGATTTATTGCTAATGGTTTCTGTCAAAGCTACTATTTTTCTCTTTAATAGTGTTACTCTCACATAATTTTAGGGAACTCTGTAGCTAGAGCGATCGCAAACCTGTCTTTCAAACAGACAGGAGTTCATTAGAGTAGATTTAAAAATTTACTAGAAAATCAGTTTATAGAGAAGCTATGAGAATAGAGAGAAATAATAGCTTGGATACCTTAAAAGCATTAAGCATTGCTTTTGTTTTTATCTGGCATTTACGACCGTTTCAATTTCTTATAAATGATTCTACCGATATTATTGTATTTGTTATTGCTAATATTTTGAGGGATTTGGAACTGCAATTATCTTTAACAGCCGTTCCAATATTTTATATTGTTTCTCTTTTATTATTTTTTCAAAAATCATCTGGTGTAAAATACTTAAAAAAAAGAATTACTAAGCTAATTAAAATTTATTTATTTTGGGTAATTGTTCAAAATGTATTTTTTATTATAGCTACGAGAGAATTCCCTAGTTTTTTATGACAAATTATTATAGGTTTAGAACCAAGCTTGCCAATTGTTGGTGATTCAGTTTTCTATTTTTTATTTAATCTAATTTGCTTGACAATTTTAGCCTTTTTATATGAACTCATAAAATCAGATTCTTTAAAAAGAATTGTATCTTGTACAGTAATAATATTTTGTTTATTTTATTTTGAAACCTGTTGCTTACTAAATTTGAGCATTCCTTATCATTGGCTAATAAATTTCGTTATTTACATTCCCATAGCTTTTTACTTAGTTAAATTTCCTGAAAAATTGTTAAATTTGAAATTTTATTACCTAATTGCATTTATATTGTTTTCGTTCCATGACATTTATTTACGTACAGCTGGGTATTACTCAAGCATTTATGGAAGAATTGCCATTATTTTTGGAGCCATAACTATTTTCTGTTATGTTTATTCTCGAAAAGAAATAAATGAGAATTTACTAGTACAAAAATTATCTAAATACTCTCTTGGTTTATTTTCATTACATAAATATTGGCAATACTTATTCTTCTTGCTAGTTAAACATTATCAAATTGGCATAAATACAGGACTTTTTGGAACTCCTTTGAGTAAAATATTTATAATTGAAGGATTTTTTGTTGTATTTTTTACTATTTTTTCAATTTATTTATTGAGGTTAACTTCTTTAAAGCAGTTTATCACTTAGAAAGTAGGCTTTATCTGATTGACTGAGTCTAGTATATTGTGGCAGAAGTTTGTCTAACTTTGACAAGGGGTAAAATCCCCTTGTCTGGTTAATCGTAGCTGGATTTGCACCAAGCTGTACTAGTCAAGTAACCACATCTCATTAGAAGTCTCAGGATACTCATTTGGTTGATTTTGTGGTTGATTTTGAGCTAGTGCTTGCGATGACCGATGTGATTTTTTGTAGTTAAGTGGATTGTAGTGGTCTTTTACTGGTTTTATAGCACTAGTTTCTTTTACAACACTACCAGCATACTCATCTGGTTGATTTTGAGCTAGTCTTTCTGATGAAAGATGTGATTTTTTGTAGTTATATGGGTTGTAGTGTTCTTTTACGGGTTTTATAGCACTAGTTTCTTTTAGAGCTACAGCAAGTTTAGAATTATCTTCTGCTGTTTGTTTTAAAGCATTAATTTCTTCTATAAGCTTGGAATTAGCTTCTGCTAGTTGCAGTGCTGTTTTTTTTGTTTCGTCAAGTTCTTTTGCTACTTGTTGCGCTAATGATTTTTGTTCAGATACTAATGTTTTTTGTCTAGATAACTTTGATTGCAAATCAGCAATTTCCTGCTCTAAAGATGCTTCCTTTTTATGGCTTTCTTCTAAATTAGTTGTCAACTCTTTAACAATTACTTCTAATTCAGCCTTAGTTGGGGTTGTGCGTTTAGTAGAATTTGGTTCAGGTGTTTGCGCTGAGGATTCATCATCAGATGAAGCCTGTTGTTCGGCAATTTCTTCTGCTGTAATTTCAATAGCAGATTCGCCTTCTGGGGGTGTAAATTTTTGCGCCTCTTCTTGTAGTAAGTCAGAGAGACTTTGTTTCCTAGCCATTATTATTTTCTCCAATCACGCTGTAATTCATCAGCTGCACGGCGGTAGTCTAACTCCGCCTCCCGTGCATTACTTCCTCGCCATTGACTAATCGCTACACCCTCAAGTGCCGCTCGTTCATGAGCCTTATAAGCACGGATAAAGGTATTACAAGCAGGAATACCTAATCGAGTCAGAGTGTTTTTTGCTTCTAGCGCTTCCCCCATACTGCGCGTATCAACTTTGGTAAGCAGTACCCGATGGGGAGTTCCCACGGGAATGACGGCTTCCTTAACTGTTTCCACGAGGATAGCTAAATCCATTGCGGCTGGGGGTGTAGGCAAAACTAGATAATCTGCGATCGCAACTACCGCCACTAATGCTTCAGAGCGCAGCGCGGGAGGCGTATCTACTACTACTAAATCGTAACCTGTTATCTTTTGTAAATCACCTAAAAGTGTGGGATCTGTTTCTTGAGATAAATCAAATCCCATTCCCTGCTGACTGCGCCCAAACCACCAACTGGCAGAACCTTGAATATCTGCGTCAATCAGCAATACCTTTTTTTTCTTCGCAAAGTTTGCAGCCAGATTGACTGCGGTAGTCGTTTTACCGACTCCTCCTTTACCGTTGAGAATAGCGATGATTTTTGGCACTGCTTGCTTCCGATGCGGCCTTATACCATTTTAGATTTTGAAAAAGGTAGTGATAATCGCTTTAGGCGCTCCATTTGTCGAAATCATTTTTCAAATTGCTATTACAAGAATATACCGCTTTATGTGACCCTCAAAAACATGAAAACTCGTAACAATAAAATTCAGAAGCCATTAATTCCCCAAACTCTGATGACAGCAACTTACAATCTGCCTGATGGGCCTCAAATGCCGCGCTGGCTACGGATGATCAAATTTATTAATCAGCCACTGAAATATGCGGATGATTTTGCCAAAATCTATGGTGACACCTTTACCATCAAGAGTAGTCGTGAAGATAATCATATTGTGTACTTTAGTCAACCCCAAGCGCTGGAGCAGATTTTTACTGCTGATTCCAGCTATTTTGAGGTTGGTAGGGGGAACATAGGACTAAAATTTTTACTTGGCGATCGCTCTTTTATGTTAGCGGATGGCGATCGCCACCAGCGTCAACGGCAACTACTAGCTCCTCCATTTCATGGTGAAAGGATGCGTGCTTATGGTCAGGATATTCAAACAATAACCCGACAGGTGAGTAATAAATGGCAAATTGGCAAACCTTTTAAGATCCGCGAGTCGATGCAAGAAATTACCTTGCGTGTTATCTTACGGGTTGTATTTGGTTTGGATGAAGGAGAGCTTTTTGAGGAACTTAGGCGATTGCTAAGTGACTTACTAGACTTCATTACTTCGCCCCTAATGTCCAGCACCTTGTTTTTCAGATTCATGCAAAAAGATTTTGGTGCGTGGAGTCCCTGGGGTCAGATTCTGCAACAACGGCAAAAAATTGATCAACTTATTTATACTCTGCTGCGAGAACGTCGGGCTGAATCTGATCAGAATCGCCAAGATATCCTAAGTTTGATGATGGCTGCTCGTTACGACGATGGCCAAGAGATGTCAGATGAAGAATTACACGATGAGTTAATGACACTGCTAGTAGCGGGACATGAAACTACCGCTTCTGCATTAACATGGGCTTTTTACTGGATTGACCATTCTCCAGAGGTGCATGAGAAGTTACTACGGGAACTCAACACCATTGGAGTTAACCCCGATTTGAGTAGTGTGGCTAAATTGCCCTATTTGACAGCAGTGTGCCAAGAAACATTGCGAATTTACCCAATTGCCATGAATGCTTTCGTGCGGATTGTGAAGGCTCCGATTAAAATTATGGGTTACGAACTGCCAAAGGGAACGGCAATAGTCCCCAGCATTTATTTAGCGCATCATCGGGAAGAAATCTACCCACAATCCAAGCAGTTTAAACCAGAACGCTTTTTAGAACGACAATATTCACTATACGAATATTTACCCTTTGGTGGCAGTAATCGTCGCTGTATTGGGTTAGCATTTGCCCAGTATGAAATGAAAATCGTCTTGGCAACTATTTTGTCAGAATTTCAACTATCGCTAGTGAACAAGCGTCCTGTCCGTCCTGTGCGCCGTGGGTTAACTATAGCCGCACCGGCCGGAATGCGGATGGTTGCTACACCTCAAGTTAAGCGTGCGAATACACCAGTGTTAGTCTAGCTGACATTTTGCACCATTTTCAACAACCGCTTCAGAATTTATTCTGAGAAGGTGTTACGCATTTAACTTGAACATTTAGATAAAGGCTGATGACCGATGATTGATGACTGATAACCGTTAACAGTTAACGACTATACAATTTAGGCACGCATCAGCTTAAAAGGATGTTTGAAAAGTCCTCATCTTGGTAGCAAAACGTTTTAGATCCCCCTAAATCCCCCTTAAAAAGGGGGACTCTGATTCCGGTTCCCCCCTTAAAAAGGGGGGTTAGGGGGGATCAATAAGTGCCTAAAATCACAGCCAACCACTTTTCAAACAACCTCTAACTTGTCTGTACACCGTAGCCCATAAAAATTGTAGAGACGCTTTTACCAATTGGCGTCTCTACAAAACTGTTTATTGGGGTACTAATCAAAATCCCTGTACGAATAGATAACAGACTAGTTAAAAAGGAATAGCTCTGAGAAAGCCACCAGCTAAGTTGAGCGCGAAGAAAGCTAAGATTGGAGAAAAATCCATACCGCCTAATGGGGGAATAATTGAGCGGAATAGATTCAAATAAGGGTCGGTTATCTGGGCTAAAGCAGCAAATGGCTGATTATACCAGTTGATTTGCGGAAACCAGGTCAATAAAACCCGGATAATTAGCAAATAGCTGTAAAAGGTGACAAAAGTAATTAGTGTCGTAATCAGTAAACTCATCGATAGCTTTTCCTACTACTAAGTGTCAAACGCGGTCTTATCTTTAATAATTTTAATTTAGTCCATGTAATGGTGTTTGCGGATTTAGCACTTACCACACTTGACATTTTCACCACGCCTGAACATACCTCAGGAGTCTTTAGTGAGGGAGCGATCATTGCTTGCTTGGGGTGAACCGCCATTAACATTTCCCAGTTGCTTTCGCACTTCATCAATTGTGGCATTTAGCTGGGCAATTTTATCTTCTAGCGATCGCCTAGCCGTTTCTATGCCAATGCTCTCGCTTTCTGAGGCTTTCATCTGACGTCGCTTTGCTGCTACTTTCTTCGCTTCGATTTGACTATCCGTCAGTTCTGTATCCTCCTCTGCTAGCAACTCTAGATCGCGTCGAGAAGCAATCACTGCTCCTATGACACCGCCAAATACGCCACCAACAAATGCCCCTGCTAAAAAACCACTGGCAAAACCATCTCGCTGACTCATATATTTACCGCCTTCAACAAACCTTGCAACTTTATACAGTACTTATGCTATTTGCTTGCCCTAGCTGCATACTAGCTTAAGTCCCAAAGATGCGATCACCTGCATCTCCCAATCCCGGTACAATATACCCCTTGCTGTTAAGTGTTTCGTCAATGGTAGCGGTGTAAATTATTAGACCTGGATAAGCTGCACTCAGTTTTTGTAAAGCTGGTGGAGCTGCTACTACGCAAACAATCCGGGTCAGACTTGGATCAGCACCCCGTTGTGTCAATTCTGCCATTGTCGCCATGATCGACCCTCCTGTTGCCAACATTGGATCGGTAATTAACACTCGTGTTTGAGGGTCAAATTTTTCTGGTAACTTGTTCAGATAACAATGAGGTTGCAGCGTTTCTTCGTCTCGCGCCAAGCCAAAATGGTAAATCGAAGCTAAAGGCAGTAAAGTCTGTGCTCCCTCAAGTAATCCTAGTCCAGCCCGCAGAATCGGCACTACTGCTACTGGGATCTGCGGATCAATGACGGTTGCCGGACAGATATCTAAGGGACTTTGCACCACTGTTTCTTGGGTTGGTAACCAGTCTCGCGCAGCTTCATAAGTCAGCCATCTTCCTAACTCAGTCATGGCACTGCGAAATAATACTGAAGGAGTGCCTGCATCACGGGCAACTGCCAGCCAGTGTTTGATCAGGGGATGGGGTGGAACATAAACGCGCAATTGTAGCGTCATAGCCAGAAATAGGGGCTTTTTGATTGTATAAGAACTGAAACACCATAATACTCTTTCCTGCATCCGGCTGACAGCTAATAATTGACGCTCTCAAATTTATTGATAAAAATTTTCATTAATAGTTGACATTTATTCTCAATCAAGGCTATATTGTTATACAGTGTTCTCCTCTCTTTTAAGGATCGGCAGACGGGATTAGTCAGCAGTAGCAGGCTCGTCCCTCTTTTTTGTCATGGGGCATTGGGCATGAGGGAGAATAACTAATGACTATGACTAATGACTAAAATGCAAGATATTGATGCGATCGTAATTGGGTCTGGGATTGGCGGATTAGTAACAGCAACTCAGTTAGCAGCGAAAGGAGCGAAAGTGCTGGTACTAGAACGTTATTTAATTCCAGGTGGTAGCGCCGGTTATTTTGAACGCCAAGGGTATCGATTCGATGTTGGCGCATCGATGATTTTTGGGTTGGGACAAAATGGTACTACTAACTTACTCACGCGCGCTCTGTCATCTGTGAATGTTAGCCAAGAAGCGATCGCAGATCCGGTACAGATTCACTATCATCTACCCCAAGGTCTAGACCTGAAGGTTGACCGGGTTTATGAAAAATTTTTACAAAATCTTACTGCTCATTTTCCTCATGAAAAACAGGGGATTCGTCGCTTTTATGACGAATGTCAAAAAGTATTCAAGTGTCTCAACAGCATGGATTTGCTGTCGCTGGAAGAACCCCGGTATTTACTGCGAGTATTTTTCCAACATCCTTTGGCGTGTCTCGGTTTAGTTAAGTATCTGCCCCAAAATGCGGGGGATTTCGCAAGACGCTATATTAAAGACCCGGAATTATTAAAATTTATCGATATGGAGTGTTATTGTTGGTCGGTGGTTCCATCAGACATGACACCAATGATTAATGCTGGGATGGTCTTTTCTGACAGGCATTATGGCGGAGTTAACTATCCTAAAGGCGGAGTGGGACAAATTGCCCAAAAACTGGTGGAAGGTCTAGAGAAGGCTGGAGGTAAGATTCAATACCAAGCTAAAGTCACGAAAATTCTTACAGAACACGGGAAAGCGATTGGTGTGCAACTGGCGAATGGTGAAGTATATCACGGTAAACGCATAGTTTCTAATGCTACACGATGGGATACATTTGAGCAATTACTACCAGCAGAAGATATGCCATATAATGAGAAAAAGTGGCAACAAAATTATCAAAAATCTCCAAGCTTCTTAAGTTTGCATATCGGGGTAAAGGAGTCAGTTCTACCTGCGGGGACAGAGTGCCACCACATTTTGCTGGAAGATTGGGAAAAGATGACAGCAGCAGAAGGCACAGTTTTCGTTTCGATTCCCACATTGCTTGACCCAGATTTAGCACCAAGTGGATATCACATCATTCATACCTTCACGCCTCACTGGATTGATGATTGGCAAGAACTTTCTCCGAGTGAGTATGAAGCGAAGAAAGAAGAGGTGGCTTGGCGAATTATTGATCGCCTAGAAAAGATTTTTCCCGGATTAGATGCCGGATTAGATTATTTAGAGGTGGGGACACCCCGCACCCATCGCCGCTTTTTGGGTCGTCAGGATGGCACTTATGGGCCAATTCCCCGGCGCAAGTTACGAGGGTTATTGAAGATGCCCTTTAATCGCACAGCTATTCCAGGACTTTATTGTGTAGGCGATAGTACCTTTCCGGGTCAAGGATTGAATGCAGTAGCTTTTTCTGGGTTTGCTTGTGCCCATCGCATTGCCGTAGATTTAGGATTTTAGGACTTACGCTGTGAGTAATTCTCGCAGCAATAATTTCAAGGTGACTCATAAAATATCTTATTTTTTCTCAGCACTCTTGTGCCTCTGCGGCTAAATAAATTACTTTTAAATCGCAGAGGCGTAGAAAACATAAAGTAAAGAGGAATTTATTGACTATGATTTAGATCATTGTAATTTTATTAGCAGCTTTCATAGCTTTTTCTCTAGCCTCTTGGACATTAGCATCTTTTGCTAAAGCTACGCCCATTCGCCGATATGGATGAGCATTAGGTTTACCAAATAATCTAATATCTACATCTTTTTCTGACAAAGCATCGGCTACGCCATCAAAACTAATAGAATCAGATTTTTGTGATGCTAAAATTACCGCACTAGCTGAGGCTCCTAGCTGTTCTATATGAGGAATTGGCAAACCTAAAATAGCTCTTAAATGTAGTTCAAACTCATTGAGATTTTGTGATATTAATGTCACCATTCCCGTATCGTGAGGTCTGGGAGAAAGTTCAGAAAAAATCACTTCGTCTTTGGTAATGAAAAATTCAACACCAAAAATTCCGGCTCCTCCTAAAGCATCGGTGACTTTTATAGCTATTTCTTGAGCTTTTAATATCTTGTCTTCAGAAATTAGTGCGGGTTGCCACGACTCCTGATAATCGCCTCTTTCTTGACGATGACCAATAGGAGAACAGAAAATAGTGGGTGCATTCCACTGTTTAATTGTCAGTAAAGTTATCTCAATTTCAAAATTAATAAATTCTTCTACGATGACCTTTTGACTGTCTCCTCTAGAATTAGCGATCGCATAATTCCAAGCTTTCTCAACCTCGCTCTTATCCTGCACTACAGACTGACCTTTCCCTGATGATGACATCACTGGTTTAACAACATTAGGAAATCCGATTTTATCCGAAACTGCAATAAATTCTTCTAAAGTTATTGCGTAACCATATTTAGCCGTTCTGATGCCCAATTCTTGATGTGCCAGTTCCCGAATTCTGTCGCGGTTCATTGTATAGTTAGTAGCAGCCGCAGTCGGTATAACTGTAATCCCTCGCTGCTCAAATTCCAAAAGTTTTTCTGTTCTAATTGCTTCAATTTCTGGTATGATAATATCTGGCTGATGTTTTTTCACTACAGCTTCTAAATCATCAGCACTGAGCATAGAAATAACTTCATAGGCATCAGCAACTTGCATAGCTGGAGCATTAGCGTAGCGATCAACGGCAATCACATAATTACCAAGACGTTGAGCAGCGATCGCAAATTCTTTGCCCAGTTCTCCTGAACCTAGCAACATCAATTTTTGGGGCAACTTAATACTCATTAACTTATCCAGGTCAATCTCAATTTAATAATCTTATAATTTTGTGTGTTTTAATTATCATCTCTTCAAGAATTAAATCTAGCTCCGCGTAATTGTAAATCTTGACGTTGCATCTGAGTTAAACCAGTACCTACACCAAGATGACACTTATCTACTAGAGCCTCTAACCAAATAGTCTCATTCAAAGTCGCACCTCGTAAATCTGCATTTCTCAAATCGGCTTTCGTAAAATTTGCAAATAACAGGTCTGCATTTATTAAGCTGGTACCTTGCAGATTTGCTCCAGACAGATTTCCCCGAATAAAGTTTGCGCCATCTAAAATTAAACCAGATAAATCTGCTCCTATAAGATTCGGAAATTTTAGCTGACTTGGATATTGAAAAAACCTCATCATACAGATAATATTTGCTTCATTTAGTCGTATTTTTGTTAGAAAATCATAACGAGCTATACCAAGTTGCTTAAGAATTTGTAGACGCTGTGAAGAACTTTGTTCTAAAAACTGAATGGCTGTATGTCGTAGGTCTTGAGTTGGCAGATTTAGCATTATTGTCAAATTGTAATGATACTTATGCTAATGAAAAGTTTAACCTTAATGCAAGAACCCCGACTTTTCAAAGAAGTCGAGGTTCTAATAGATAATTACTTACCTAGTACAGCGCGACAGAAATAAACAACCTATTCCGAATCAACGAAAAGCATACGCTGTATTCATCTTGACTTTTGACTTCCGCCTTGCGGCACTAGCGTCTTGCTAATAGTGCCTTTGTTGCAGATTCGCCTGCTAATCTCACCTGTTTTGTTAACTGGAAGTTTAACAACGCTAGAACACTCAACTCAGCTAGGAATGCCATAAAAATTGTTGTTGCTCCAGAGTATTGTATCGCTGCCCAAGGAAAAGTTGAAAACAGCCATACAGTAGGATATTCCCACGAGGATATGCCAAGAAATCCTAGAATTATAGGTGGTAAGAATGATACCACGCCTATAGTACCTATTGCCCAGAAAGAACGTTTGGGAGTTTTCAGCAAAAGTATTAATTGGGCAATTGTAGCGTAAATCATGATTATGCTGACAGACAAAGCTACAGCTAAAACTACTTTCAACCCGCCAATATTACTATTTAGCCAATTGTCTGTATATAAAACAGATGTAATTAAAATCCAGACTAGCAAAGGGATAATAACAATTGTCAGATTAATAGCGATCGCCACAAGTGCAGGGCTTTTTTCAGCCCAAATTAGATCCTGCCAAACACTCTTGCGGCTAGAAACTTCCTGATGTCGATATCTTGCCCAATCTTGTACATCTTGACGATGAGGGGAAAGAATAGCAATCAGACTGAAAATTAACCCCAAGTTGTATATTGCCAGAAAAATTAAATTTGGCTCAAACTGTCCGTAAAAGTTGGAACTATTTTGCCAATTTTGTAAGCTAAATCCCCAGATCATCACCTGGCAAAAAGCTACTAATAAATAACTTTGTCCCTTGCTGATGATTGAAGCTTGAGGATTACGAAAGCAACGTTTTAAAGCTTGTAATATTCCATAACTGTACAATCCTAAGTTTAACAAATGGAAACTAACAAGACTAACAACATTTTTTCCTAATGGTAAAAAGAAAAACTCCAAGTTTTTCACTTGAGAGCCATTATATACACGTGCCAAGTTAGGAAAAAGATAATTGATTGTATCCCAAGGGGCGAAAAGCCTTAACCAAGCAGTTGAATTATTTAAACCGTTGCTATTAGAATACGATGCAAATCCTATTGTTATGAACAAGAAAAGCAAAACTGCACCGCTACCTAACCAAGGTTGAAAACCGCTAAACCAACGGCTCACTAAGCCAAATGCTAACGCGGTGCTGTAGAAGAAAATACAGCTAGCTGCAAGAATTGCGTAGTAACTCAAAATGTAACTAAAGGTAATTCCGGCGGAATTTCCAGCCCACAAGTGTAAAGGAATTGCTGCTAAGACAACGAGATAAATTAAACTCGGAACCCCTACCAACTTCCCAGTCAATATACTTGTTTCTGATTGAGGACTGAGACGGATAAAATTCAGCGTGCCGCGAGTTTCTTCTTTAACTAAATCATTGATGAGCAAATAAGTTCCTGCAACTAAGAGGGTAAATACAAAAATTACACTCAAAGAGAGGAATATATATTCCCAGTGATCTCGCCACCACAACTGCCAATCAATTTCATTTGCCGGACAAAAGTTCTTTGAGAGAAAATAATTAAAATCATCAATTTTAGATTGATTTGATTGCTGGTAAAGCTGGTTTTGCCGCAGTTCATATAATTTGCCCAAACGACAGTATGTAGCAGTTAGCGAGTATTCATCATTAGGAAACTCACGTAACTGATATAAAAAAACTACTATTTGTACAAGTAGAGATGTTGCAACTGCGATCGCGACATTAAAAAATTTCAGTCGTCCTTTGAGTTCGCGGAATAGTTGCGGATTCCAATCGCCGATTTTGTCTATTAAATTGACCATCATAGGAAAAAATTCTCCAAAAATGGGGAGTGATATTTATTGACGAATTAAGATGCTTGTTTGTGACCTAATTTTAAGAAAATAGTTTCTAAGTCTTCTTGTGTGCAGTGAAAATCAGTCAGAGGAATGCCTGCTTTAATGAGCGATCGCAACAACTCAGCACTATCTTCATCTTTGCCCGAAAAATTCACCCGCACACTATTTTTTCCTGATATCACCTCCCACTCTTCTACTAAATGATGATGTTTCAATTCCCTTAACAGTGATTCTAGGTTCCCTAGAGTTGATATCACAATTTGCTGGTGGGCAAGACGTTGATAAAGTTGCTGTAAAGAGGTACTTTCTACCAAAAAGCCAAGTTCCATAATTCCCACAGAAGTACACAGTTCAGCTAAATCACTGAGAACGTGGGAAGAAATGATTACAGTCATCCCAGCTTCTTGTAAAGCCTTGATGATTTCACGAAAGTGCATCCTAGCAATAGGATCAAGCCCAGAAACAGGTTCATCCAGTAGTAGTAAAATCGGTTCGTGGATAATGGTTCGCGCTAAACTTAAGCGCTGTTTCATTCCCCGCGACAGTGTAGAAATGCGACTATTGCGTTTATTACCAAGTTGGATTAGTTCTAAAACTTCATGTAAACGTTGAGTGCGGCGTGGTTCTCGTAAACGATAGAGACGCGCAAAATAATCTAGGTAGTCCCAGACTGTCAAATCTTCATATAGCGGGTAGTCATCAGGTAAGTAGCCTAGACGACGCTTAAGTTTGGGATTACTCTTGTCAGGGAGTAGGCGATCGCCATTAATATAAATCTCACCCGTTGTTGGTTCCTCAGCAGTTGCCAACATTCGGATGAGAGTTGTTTTACCCGCGCCATTCGGCCCAATTAGTCCATATACTTCCCCCGCCTGGATTTCTAAATCAACATCATTGACAGCAACGTATCTGTCGAATTGCTTAGTTAGTCCACGGGTGCAAATTGCTAATTCTTTTACCATCGCTGCTGGGGTGCGGCTTGTGATTAACAGTTAACGTAACCTTTTTCTACAACTTTTGTCAGGCTGGTTTCGGAAATTGAAACTGGCTTTATCTAGAGCTGCTTTGAGTCATGGGCATTATTTACGCCACTTCATCAAAGCTTTAAATAATACCAAATATTAACTTTTGTTACGGGGAATACTAAAGCTAAAAATCTCTAGGTCTTCTTAGTCAGCCCTCTCAATATTGACAAATAAGATATTTTATGATGTTGCTTCACGGGATAGCATCTTGAGTTGCTTTGTATAGCTTGAGCTTTCGAGCGGTGGAACAGTGGGGATGTTTGCCATCAACCGTCAGTGGTGGTCGCTTCTTTTTGGGACTTCTGGGATGCTTGCGAAACGATTTAAGATGTACTTTGGTGGCTAGATGTTGGAGAACGTTTACCATCTGATTGAGGTTAAAGTCTTCAAAGCATTGCCAATGAACCGGAGGAATAGCAATCATCATGCCGCGATAGATGGAGTGAATATCATCCACCAGATAAAAATCAGAGAGTCCTGCGTCAATTTTGTCTATTCCATGTACACTGCCCAGTACAGCTTTGAGTGTAGCTAAAAGGTTGTAGACTGACAGTGCCATGCAATAGGAGAACAAGGCGGCTTTGGGATAAGCTAAGGTTTCAATCTCCCCATGAAAGTTTTGGGTGACAGTTTGAAATAAAGTTTCCACACTCCAGCGTCCTTGATAAAGTTCTGCCACTAAAATTCCATTTGCGTCTGCGGGTGGTAAGTTGGTCAAAATGGCAATTTCCCATTCTTGGTCACGGGTAGGACGATTTAACTTGACTAAAATACGGCGTAAGCGTTCAGTCCGTCCCTCATAGACAATCTCGATCTGTTGTTCAAACACAGTTCCTGTTTCACACAACCCGACAGGATGTAACTCGCACAAAGGCTTGTATCCCGAGCCCCCGTGTTGACGAATCACAAAAAAAGCGGACTGTTGCATAATGCTGGAAAGAAGTCCGGCAGTACAGAAATTACGGTCGGCAATCCATACCTGTTGAGGTTGCACTTGTGCCAAAATCTGAGCAAACAAGGAGCGTTCTTGGGCATGACCGTCTTCACAGGGAATGACATCAAGCAGCAGTTTCATCTCTGGGTCGAGAATGGCGATCGCTTTTCCTGGTAACGGTTTGGCTGCATGGGGACGAAGCGCTGCTAGTCGGCGCTCAGTACCTGCCAAACAACTGCCATCTACAATCCGTTGCTGATACTGCTTTGACAGAGGACTGGGGCGTTCCACATTCAAGCCCTGGAGCAACTCAATCAGTTCGGATGCTGTCTCATGTACTAATGCCCTACTTACAGACAGTTCTACCCGTTGCAGTTTGTTGTATAGTGCCGTGGTGCTCACACTCACCTCTACTGCCTTTTTTTGATAGGCGGCATGGACTGATGGATACATTCCACACACCACTAAACTCATCAAATCTACAAGAGTTGAAAACAATAACTCTTGTTCGTATTGACGTTCGCTGTAAGTCTTGAATATCTGATTCATCCGTTCAGAGTTAAAAATGTGTTCCATCAGTCCTCGCATCATCACGCTGATGGGACTGGCTTCTACAAATGCTTCAAACACCGGAGACAGCATCGGTTTTTGAGTATATTTATAAGTTTACCTTCTTAGAAAATTCATATAATGTGCTATTTGTCAATATTGAGAGGGCTGGTTTTCTACTCTTACTTGCAGCATGGCGCTGTATTTTGCTCCTAAGCGCAACATTCTGTCATCAGTTGTTAAAAAGATATCGGCATTTCCGACTTCTGCACAAGCAATATGAGATGCATCAAAGGTTTTTAATCCGAGAGCAACAACTTCTTTAGCACTGGACTTAACCTGTTCTTTAGCCATAATTTTAGTGCTTGCTAAAGCAGCCCAAGCCATCATTTGTCGTTTTCTTTCTCCGTCTGGTGTCTGTTCCAACTCATCATCTATAACTTCACTTCCCAGTAATTGCCATTCGCCACTCTGACAACGAGCCAAAATTAGCCGTACCGCCTCAGCTTCTAAAAAAATCCCTTCTTGTGTCTGGTCATCAAAAGGGCGATTCAGACAACATACATCTAAATAAATTAAAAACTCCATCGGTACATTTTGCTAGGTATGATATTTAATCTGCAAGCATTTACCTAGTAATAATCAACTATGACCCAGAACTACCGCATTACTCTACTCCCCGGCGATGGCATTGGCCCCGAAATTATGGCAGTGGCGGTAGACGTGCTGAAAGTCGTAGGGAAGAAATTTGATCTGAAGTTTGAATTTCAAGAAGCCCTCATCGGTGGTGCAGCAATTGATGCTACAGGCGAACCCCTACCATCTGCCACTCTAGATACCTGCCGTAACAGTGATGCTGTGTTACTTGCTGCCATTGGTGGTTATAAGTGGGATTCCCTGCCATCCAATTCACGCCCAGAAGCAGGTTTGCTAGGACTACGTGCAGGTTTAGGATTATTTGCCAATTTGCGCCCAGCCAAAATTTTGCCCCAGCTAATCGATGCCTCGACTTTGAAACGCGAAGTTGTGGAAGGCGTGGATATTATGGTGGTGCGTGAACTCACTGGTGGGATTTACTTTGGTAAACCTAAAGGGATTTTTGCCACAGAAACTGGTGAAAAACGCGGTGTAAATACAATGGTTTACACCGAGTCTGAAATTGAACGTATTGGGCGGGTGGCGTTTGAAGCGGCAAAAAAACGTGGCGGAAAACTTTGTTCGGTGGATAAGGCGAATGTATTAGAAGTATCTCAGTTGTGGCGCGATCGCATCACCCAACTTAGTACGGAATATCCAGATATTGAACTCTCTCATTTATATGTAGATAATGCTGCTATGCAGTTAGTACGCGCTCCCAAGCAATTCGACACCATAGTTACAGGCAACTTGTTTGGCGATATTCTCTCTGATGCTGCTGCCATGCTTACAGGTAGTATTGGGATGTTACCGTCAGCTAGTTTGGGTGCTTCTGGACCTGGTGTATTTGAACCAGTTCATGGTTCCGCCCCAGATATTGCTGGACTTGATAAAGCTAATCCTCTCGCACAGGTTTTGAGTGCAGCGATGATGTTGCGCTATGGTTTAGACCAGCCAAAAGCAGCAGATAACATTGAAGAAGCCGTATTGCAAGTTTTAGAACAAGGCGATCGCACCGGGGATATAATTTCTCCAGGAAAAAACCTTTTAGGTTGCCGCGCTATGGGCGATGCACTGATTTTAGCTCTTGAAGGAAAATAATTAAATCATGCAACTTGGGCAATTTGGCAACCTTTGCTATAAGTTTCGGGTAGACTAAAGGGAAATCTAGCAATCTAATAACAGTCGATAGTGTACGCATTACGACAAGGTCAAGTAAATTTTACCGCCCCAAAAAACCAATCGCCTTTGATTGATCCCGCCGTAATCAGAGCCGCTGGGCAGATATACTATATTCACTGTGAAGTACATCCCGAAATAGCTGGGCAACCTTCCGGTGTAGCAATTAATCGTGTGACTCTTCGAGGTAAGGTTATTTTTACTAACCAACCAGTTCTTTTACCTCAAGAATGTTTTGTGCCCTTAAGTCAAATTGAATCGCATATGTATTAGTCATTGGTCGTTGGTCATTAGTCATTAGTCATTAGTCATTGGTTAAGAGTAAATATTAATTAACTCTCGACAAAGGACAAAAGATAAACGACAAATGACACAGGATAAATGACAAAGGACAAATGACTGTATGGACATTTTGTTCGCCGTCCTGGCGAGTGTAATAGTCTTTGCTTTGGGTGCATCTATTGGCAGCTTTATCAACGTTATTGTTTATCGGCTACCTGCTGGGTTGTCAATTCTTTGGCCGCCTTCTCGTTGTCCCCGTTGTTTAAACCAGCTAAAAGCTTATGACAATGTACCAGTATTCGGCTGGATTTCGTTAAGAGGGCGGTGTCGATATTGCAAAAGCAAAATTTCTGTCCGTTATCCTGTGGTAGAAGGGGTAGCTGGCATAATTTTTTTATCGGTTTTCTTGGTATTCCAAGTTTCGACTTTAACAATAGGCTATTGGGCTTTTTGTAGTTGGTTATTGGCGCTATCGCTCATTGACCTAGATACAATGACCCTACCCAATCCACTTACTCAGTCGGGTTTAGTGATAGGAATTTTATTCCAAATGATGGTTGGTTATCTACCAGAGGGTAGTTCTGTGGCATTAGTCAATCACTTTATGATGGCTACAGTAGGAGCAGTATTGGGTTTATGGCTATTTGATGCGATCGCCCTATTGGGTTCAATTGCATTTGGCAAAACTGCAATGGGTGCGGGTGACGCTAAGTTAGCAGCCATGATGGGAGCCTGGTTAGGCTGGAAATATTTGCTCTTGGCTAGTTTTATTGCCTGTGCGTTGGGAGCGTTAATTGGCAGTGGTGTCATTATGCGTAGAAGCAAAGCCACGAGTCACAAGGCATCGCCACAAAGGTTAGGACAAAAGATGCCTTTTGGGCCTTTTCTGGCTTTAGGATCTGTAATTACTTTATTTAGCGGCGAAGCCATTTTGTCTAGCTACCTGCGGTTATTTTTTCCAGCGTCTTAAACTTGAGTGGAGAGTGGGGAAGACGCAGGGGGCATGGGGAGCAGGAGAAGAAGCAAGGGAGCAAGAGAGAAGAGTTTTCCCCTCTGCCCCCCGCACCCCGCCCCTCTGCCTCTTTCCGATGCCTCATGCCCATTCATAATAAATATTTATAATCCGTGACTGTAACCAGCATTACCCCATCTGCACTTCATATTTTGATAGTATTCAGGTTGTGACTTGTATTACCCTCGTTAACTACCCCGTAGTCTACACGGACGTAGCTTTCCTAATTCATCGGGAATAGCCCCCAGAACTCCGTAGTTCTATTGGTCTGACATTCCCTCCAAGGGCAGAAGTCCTGGTTCCCAAAAGCCAAATCTTTTACCCGTAACTCTGCCGTACTACTTCAAAGAAGCAAGCTAGGCGTAGCGTCCCGTAGGGAAGGGTTTTCTTGCAACATATACCTATAAGCTTGATTTTCGCTTGTGGCATTGATGGTCAAGATACTAACTATAATACCCGAAAAATCGGTGATTCCTTATATATCCTGGATGCAATCGTCCTGGATGCAATCGCCATCACCCGCTCACAATACCCACCTTATGAATATATTCAAGGTGGAGACTTCCGAAATTCTTTAACGACGATTAAGGGTTGGCAAGCACAACTAGTGAAACAGATGCTGATTGCTCATAACCTAGCAATACGAATCATTGATTTGGGTAGGAGGGAGAAAGCATCTTATTTGGAGGTTGGTATTCTCATGGCTTTGTCAGTACGTCCATATAATTAAGTCTGCTGAAAAAAGAGCAAGATACTTGTATTGGCATAAGTATTTTCGTTAAGCTGGCAACCAAAGATGAAAATTAAGGTCTGAATTGCTTAAAAGCTTAATTTGACGATGTAGCCATTAGTCATTAATAAAAACAAATGACAAAAGGCTAAAGACAACCCGATACGGCTTGATATGTTTTCGACCTCATGCCCACTTAAAATAAAATAAAAAATGGCTAACAACGAAGAATCACGCGGTTTAAAGTCTCTATTTGATTGGTTTGCCAATCGACGGAAATCAGGATCTACCAGCCTCGAACGCCAAGAACGCGAAATTGCTGATGGACTATGGCATAAATGTTCCAAATGTAGCGTTTTGGCATATACAAAAGACTTGAAAGCGAATCAGATGGTTTGCGCCGAATGTGGTCATCACAATCGGGTAGACAGTGATGAGCGCATCCGTCAATTGATAGATCACAATACCTGGAAACCTCTAGACGAGCATTTGCGCCCAACCGATCCGCTAGAATTTCGCGATCGCAAACTCTACAGCGATCGCCTCCGGGAAACACAAGATAAAATTGGCTTAATAGACGCAGTTAAAACTGGTTTAGGTCAAATCAATGGTTTGCCCATTGCCCTTGGGGTTATGGACTTCCGCTTCATGGGTGGTAGTATGGGTTCGGTCGTGGGAGAAAGGCTTACCCGCATGATTGAGCAAGCCACTCAACGGCGGTATCCTGTGGTTATCGTCTGCACCTCTGGTGGCGCGAGGATGCAAGAAGGAATGCTCTCCTTGATGCAGATGGCGAAAATTTCCGCAGCCCTACAGCGCCATAAAGACGCACGACTATTATATATTCCTGTTTTGACCAATCCTACAACGGGCGGCGTTACCGCAAGTTTTGCAATGTTGGGCGATATCATTTTGGCAGAACCCAAGGCAACCATTGGTTTTGCCGGTCGGCGAGTGATTGAGCAAACCCTGCGGGAAAAACTACCCGATGATTTTCAGACTGCTGAAGATTTGCTCCTGCACGGTTTTGTTGATGATATCGTACCCCGTACCCAATTAAAAAATACCCTAGCCCAGCTAATTGCCCTACACCAGCCTGTACTAACAACACCTCAGATGGTTTTGTGGGAAACAATGTCTTTAACTTCTTCCGCCGCAGAATAGAGCAGGGGGAGCAGAGGAAGCAGAGGAAGCAGAGGGAGCAGGGGGAGAAAATTTTACTTTGTGCCTCTTGTTTCCTTACTCCCTTACCTCTCCGGCTCTTTGACAAAAAGCAGTGGCATAAGCGCTACTAGTCGGAATAGGCTAGAGAGGGCGAACAACCCCAGTAAGCCACCAAACTGGGCAAATTGGATGATGAAGCTGCCTATAGTTGCGCCTAAAGCACCACTCCCTCCAGCAACAGCAGCTGCGATCGCAAAATAGATAGACTGATTTTTAGTTGGTGCGATCGCCAATTGTATATTGTTGTTGCACAAGTCAATCGCCGCCCAAGTACCTCCAGTCAAAATGTGTAACAGGGGTAACCACAACCAGATATCAAGGCGATTAACACCAATCCCCAGCCAAAGCAGTGGTGTGGCTGCAACCAGAATCCCAATACAGATAAGAATGGGACGATTGCCTATCTTGTCTGCTAATTTGCCCCAGAGGATGAGCATCAGCAAAGTCGCCCCCGCCTGAAGGCTGTTATAGATAGTTACGTAGCTCACGTCTAAATCGAGCGTATCGAGCATATAAAGGTTAAAAAACGGACTGCTGAGGTTGACAGCAAGCGCCCAAAAGCTGAAATACAACAGAAATCTCAAAAAGTTAGAGTTTTTCCAGATGCTGGAAGCTAGCGCAACCGGTGGGGTCGAATCCCCATCTGAACTCTCCCCTTTGCTCCCAGCTAAGAGTTCCCTTGCCTCTTGTTCAATCTCATTTGTTTGAGGTAACTTGCCATAATAAGTGTTTTGCAATCGCGGATTCATATCCACCTGGAAATATTGGCACCCCAATCCCACAATCCCAAACACTATCCCTACCAGCAGAACTATCCCATAGCCTTGGAGACTTCCACCATACCAATGTGATACAAATAAACCCGCCATTGGTACGCAAACCAAATTTGTAAGGCTAGCAGCACTATTGCGTATCCCAAAATACCTGCCTCGCAATTGCCGGGGAACTATCATTGCTACCCAACTTAGCCATGATGCCGCTCCTAATCCTCCCAAAAGATTGCTGAATAGGACAATTAAGAGTGTCAATATCACTAACTGGTGAGTATTAATTACTCCCAAGCTTACGCCTGCAATACCGATTACTAGAACCAGCCATAGCAGCCGACCAACTCCGTGTGTCCGAAGAGAATATTGAAAACGGCTGGTGCTGCGTTCAGACAAGTAAGCACCCAACGGCTGAATCAGATTGACCAACATGGGGATGGAGCATAGCATTCCAAATACCACTGGACTAGCACCCAATTCCACCAAGAAATTGCTGAGTAAAATCCCGCCAGTTCCAAGGGAGTAAACTGCTGCTAAGACAGAATCTGTAGTAGAGGCTTTTAAACTAGTGCGAATTGCATCCTTGGGAATTCGAGAGTTTGGAGAAATTGTTGGTGATGGTAAGGCAATCTGGGGAATTTCTAGAATCAGTGGCGCAGTTGTTTCAACCTGAACAATATCCATAATGTATGTCTATGAGTAAAGCATCTGGGAGTAATTTGGTTGCAAAGGAACTCAGTATGCTTTTCTAGCATTTTTGATAATTTTTCGTTATTTTAGCTTGCAATTCTAAACAAAAATTTACAATAGGTAAAATCTCACTTCTTGAGAACAAAAGGTATAAGTAAGAAGAGAGAGACTGTTATCTGTCTGTAAGCAAGAAAAGATTATTTAATTTTTTGGAATTGATGATAGCGATCGCGATCATCATTATTGCTTGTCAAAACCTACAATTACCAAGCAAACTTTCAACATCTACCGCAGTCACCATTAAACTCAGTGGCTAGGGAGGTTCTCCTATTGAGCAAAAAGTTTTGAGGCAGGTATTGCAAGACTTTGAGACAAAGTATCCAACTATTAAGGTCAAATATGAGGTGATTTCTGACCAATATATGGATGTAATCAAAACTCGTTTAGTTGGGGAAGCAGCGCCTGATGTGTTTTATCTGGATGCGCTGGAAGCTCCTTTCTTGATGAGTCAAAATGTCCTAGAACCGTTAGATGCTTACATCACCCCCGAATTTGACCTAGCAGACTTCGAGGATACCTTACTCGACAGTTTCAAATACCAGAATCAGATTTATCGTCTTCCCAAACTCAAGATTCCACTCTTGCCCTATTTTATAACAAAAAAGCCTTCGCCGCCGCAGGCTTGAGTAATCCACCAGCTACTTGGGATGAACTACGTAACGGCTCGAAGCAATTGACAGGCAAACTTAACAGATACGGCTTTGGAGAAATTCCCGAATTGGCGCGTCAGGGTTATAAAATTAAAGCCTTTGGTCAAGAGTTTGGGTTATGACCAAGACCCACTGCGATTGCCATTAGTGGCGGGAGTGGATTATGCTACATCATGGCAGGTAGAACAGTATCGATCTGCGATCGCCAATAACCTTGATAACCAGTTTGTCAGGGCCTTGTTGGGGCGACAACTATTAAATAAAGCAAACGATGCTAAAGGCACAGAATGAAGCTAAATTTTTGAGTTGCCTGAGGGGCTGCGCTTGGTAAGTGAACCAATACCTAATGCACTCATCAATGCTACTAACACGCCCAATATAGAAGTCGGTTCAGGAACTTTTTTTGTAGTGTCAATCCTCAGGACTTGTCCTTGTCCTGGGCGATCGCCTTTATTTGAAACATAGATGTCACCATCAGGACCAACAGTCAAGGCAGTGGCAGACTCTAACCCATTACCACTCAGCAGCGTTGTCCGAGTTCCATCAGGAGCTATTTGCACTAAAGAAGCATCTGAAATACCTTTCCACTGTGGTTCATTGCCATACTGTAAAGCATACAAATTACTTTCATCATCAAAAGCCAAGTCACTCAATTGGGTAAAGCCATCAGCGTAAACTGTAGTTTCACCATCACCTTCAACACGAAAAATTCTCGCTTTACCTTCTGGAAAAGGGAAACCAGTGTATTCGCTCACATATATTGCACCATCGGGCCCGAATGTAACACCTGTAGGTACTGATTGAATTTCAATCTCCTGCGGTGTTTGTCCAGGTGACGGTGCATCAGGAGGTGCTACTTGCCCTGGCTCAGGAGTAGGGAAAATGGGATTAGTAATCTTTTGTGTAGGAAGCACAGTTAGTGACTTTAAATTACTTCCATCAAGCCCCACAGTCAAAATGTTGTTTGCAGCCGCATCAACAATATAAGCAGTATCATCATTAATTGTAAAAGCATAGGGATTGCTAGCTATTTCAGCACTAACATCAAGTACATCAACCCCATCTGCATTATTGGCAAATTCGTATTTTGCCAAATCAGCAATACTTTTCAATGAACCTGTTTCCAGGTCTACTTTATAAAGCTGTCCCCAGCTAGGAGAATTTTTTGGAAAATCGGAAATACTTGGATTACCACCATACCCAATTAAAAGATAAGGATTTCCCAAGCGATCAAATTGGATATCTTGAGGGCCTTCACCTGTATTACCAGTAGGTCTTAATGCTATTGAAGGTAATCCTGTAATTACACGTTCTTGTTTCCCATCCTTAACTCTAGTTACAGCACCACTTGTACCAGCACATGAAAGCAGACCTTCCAAACTAGGGCCAGGAATACATCGTCCATTTCCCCCCACGCCTGACTCTGTAATATAGAGACTACCGTCAGGAGCAAAATTCAGACCACGGACATTATCAAGGCCCTCAGCAACCACACTAAATGACGCAGCTTTTGCTGGTTTTATTCCATAAAAAACTGCAAGACAAATAGTAATAAATATCAAACTAGGGGCAGATTTAGTAAATAAAGATAAAGGCATTTGACAATCCAAATAGGGTAGTAGTCTGTCAAAAAATAATTGAGGGGTGGAGATTGTTCGTAGTTTGCGCTGTCTTTCAAAACAACGCAAACTTGGCAAAGTAGTAGAGAATTACGAGTATTTGCGTTAACTATTCATTGCAAGCTTTAGATATTGCAATTATTCCACCTGAGATCATCTAGCAAATCTACGGTAGCGTCGGTGCAAGAGAAAACTGGCTCCAATCAAACTTATGCTAATTAGTGGCTTCATAGTTGTTGGTTCTGGAACTTCCTGGGGAACTTCGATAAAACCGCTTACTAAAGCCTCACCCTTCAATGTAATAGTTTCTCCTAAAATAACTATGTCCTCTTCTGAGAATGATAGTGTGCTTGTAGCGTTTTTGAATATGCCTTCACCATCGGTGATATTTACGACACCAGAACCTTTAGCCGTCAGATTTTCAAAATTAACTGAAGCACTAGCATCACTTGTTCCAAATAACTTATTAGTACCGTCACCAAATAGAATGTAGCCTAACGGAAAACCTTGAACGCCAAATACTTCTGGATTGTTGTTAAAAGTGAGATTTCCATTGGTATCTAGCACGGAGTATGTTAAACCCTCGTATAGTCCTAAATCATATGGAGCATCATCACTCACACCTACTTCAAATACCTTTGAAACATTGCCTGAGATCGGCTCAATGTTAACTGTTGTGCGATAGTTGCCAGTAAATGGATATATGGTTTGCGCTGTTGCTCTCATTGCATCTGAGCAAACGCTAGTGAAGGTGAGAACTAATGGAACTAGACACACCTGGAGTGAGCGAAGCATCATTTAAAATTTCTAACCTCAGAAAGTATTGATTTTGACAACAAGTTGGATATTCAATTTTCGGAAATATGTTAATTTTGCAAAAGTCTTTCAATTTGCGTAAATTGCGTGAGTTCTTCTCTAAAGGAGACAATCTGAATATTCTGAAACTAAAGAATTAACGCAAAAAGACTCTACGGCATTAGATTTTACAAGTTTCAAGATGCAGTTACAATGAATTATCTTTTGATAAAATTGTCAATTTTTTCTTATTACTGGACTGCCTTTCTAATAAATTTAAGAATTCTCACAGACTTATTTAGGGTGGTAGAAAATTTCTCTATCTGAACATTTAGTATCCTAATGAGAACCAAATATATAATTTTCTGATTCTGGGATTCGTGGTAAAAACTGGTGGCGCATCCTCTACTTTTTACCCACAGTCACTTCTTCAGCAGTGCTGACGCTTATCTTCATGTGGATTTATAACACTGATGGGCTATTAAACGATTTTCTTGTTTTGTGGGGCTACCTACTTATAACTGGTTGGGCGATCCAGCTATTGCGCTCAAAGGCATTAGGATCATGAACATTTGGTCAACGGCACCGTTTTTCATGGTGATTTATCTGGCGGCGTTGCAAGATATAACCCAAACACTTTATGAGGCGGCGAAACTTGATCGTGCAGATGGGTGGCAGCAATTTATCTACAATTATCCTTCCCTTGCTGAAGCCTGTAACCTTCTTTGTGGTGGCAGTGGGGGTGATTGGGACTTTTCAACTTTTTGACCAGTCTTACATCTTTTCTGGCGGTACTGGCAGGTCAAACAACGTTACCTTAACTGTGGTGCTGCTAATTTACCAAGCAAGCTGTGTTTCGGAATTTACAAATGGGATATGCAGCTGCGATCGCATTTTTATTAGCAGCAGTGATCATTGCCATCACTTTGATTCAACGGCGACTTTTTGAAGGCGAAGATTGTCCATAGCATGGTTAATGCCACTTTTATTTTCATGATGCGGCAGTTTTTTGTTAATTTTCCCAAAGAACTAGAAGAAGCAGCGCAACTAGATGGCTTAAATACCTTTGGAATTTTTTGACATATTGTCTTACCTTTAGCAAAACCAACACTGGCGGCACAGGCAGTTTTTGTATTTGTGGGGAGTTGGAATAATTTTTTACAACCTATAGTTATCCTATTTGACCCAGAAATGTTTATTCTCCCCCTACTTCCCCTACTCCCCCTGCCCTCTTTCCCCCTCCCGATCCCCAAACAGTATTTTGGGCAACAAATTGCACTCCTAACGTGATATTGGTATTACAGCGACTCAATCTCTATCTATCAGTTAACAAGCATTATGGGTTTTGCAGACCTATCGATCGCAGAGATAGCAACCGACTACAGCATTCCTGTAGAAAAAGTGTTTTCTCTGTGTAACCAACTGGGAATCGCCTACAAACACCAAAAGACTCGTTTGGCGTTAGAAGATGCAAAGGCAATTATTTCCCAAATATCGTCTGAAATAGGCCCAAAAGGTGCTAGCAGCCCGGTGGGTGATAACGAAGTCACCTGAAGGGTTATCTCGGGCTTTGGCTAATCACTGATAGCTAATGATAAAAAACAGTTAAGTCATTAGCAATTAGCAGCTTGGAGATTGAGAATCGCTTTCTTAGCTGTGTTGAGCGTCAAAATTTTTAAGGGGAAACATGTTTAGAAGACTAATTGGCGTTGTTGTGGTTACTGTTTTACTCTCGTTTCAGTTGCTTGTCGGTAGCGCGACAGCAGTGGAACTAGACAAAGCTACCCGGACAGTGCCATTAAATGCTGAAGGTGATACCGTTGTACTTAGCCTTAAACAAATCAAAGAAGGCAAACGCTTATTTAATTACGCTTGCGCCCAATGTCATGCTGGGGGAGTTACCAAGGTAAACCAGAATGTTGGACTTACTCCAGAGGATCTGGCACTGGCAACACCCAACCGTAATAACATAGAAGGCTTGGTGGATTACCTGAAAAATCCCACTACTTACGATGGGGAAGAAGAGATTTCCGAAATCCATCCCAGTATCAAAAGCGCAGATATTTTCACAGAAATGCGAAATCTGACAGATGAGGACTTGGAGGCGATCGCCGGTCATATTCTCTTACAACCCAAAATCGTTGGCACTAAGTGGGGAGGCGGAAAAATCTATTACTAAATCCTGAAATTAGTACTGAGTCATTGGGGCATAGGGCATAGGGCATAGGGCATTCCCCATTCCCCATTCCCCATTCCCCAGTTTTCACCAAAGTTTAGCTGCTTTCATTCTCACAGCAGCACAAAATATTCTTGGTTTGGGCACAAAAAATTTTTCATAAGTCAAGATATTCCTAAAGAAAAAATAAAAATCCCTTATTTTACCGTTTCCCTGTATTCACAGGCTTTTTGGGCTATGGCAGTCTAGCATTTATTACTAATTGCAAAGCTTTTTGCAATAATATTGCTCCCTATTGTTAAAAAAAAAATTGTATCTATGACAGATTGTCATATTTGGTGTTGATTTTATTTAAAATGAGAAAGGAAAAAAAATGTTTGTTAGGAGAGATCCATGAAATTGATTTCGGCAAGCTGGCGACGCCTTAGTTTAGCTGTGTTGACAATCCTTTTAGTTGTTAGCAGCTTTGCTGTTTTTACTCCCAGTGCTTCGGCTGAAACCTACCAGGTGAAATTGGGTAGCGATAAAGGAATGCTGGCATTTGAACCGAAAAAGTTGACAGTTAAACCAGGTGACACAATTGAATGGGTGAACAATAAAGTTCCTCCCCATAATGTTGTGTTTGATGCTGCCAAAAACCCCGCTAAGGACGCTACTTTAGCAAAATCTCTGTCTCATAAGAATTTGATGATGAGCGCTGGTCAAAAGGAAACAACCACTTTCCCCGCAGACGCACCTGCTGGTGATTACACCTTCTACTGTGAACCTCACCGTGGTGCTGGCATGGTTGGTACAATCACTGTCCAAGGCTAGAAACATCGCCGTTGACAGAAGATGATCTTCTGGGCTTCCTTCTCTGAAATTAGCTCATAGCAACACGCCGCACTCCTAGAGTGACGCACACAATGAATAAATGGCGGTAACGAGTCTTATTCTTGCCTAAAACGCTAAGTAACCTGTAGCGATAGAGAGATAAACTCGTTACCGCCAATTTTGATCAAATTTGACTTAATCAGACATTAATCACGTTTATACTCTTGCTGGAGGCTTGTTACGAGGAAATTCTGTTGAGAATACTTTTATTAATCCTACTGTTGGCGATCGCTCTATTTAAATTGACATTCATTAGTCCAGCACTAGCTGCTGAAACATCTAACGGTGCTAAAATTTTCGAGGCTAACTGCGCTTCTTGCCATATAGGTGGCGGTAATATCCTTATTAGCCAGAAAACTTTGAAAAAGGAAGCATTGTCAAAATACTTAGAAAATTATGATCGTGACTCAATCCAGGCGATTATCCACCAAGTGCAAAATGGTAAGAATGCCATGCCTGCCTTTAAAAGCAAGTTAAGCCCTGACGAGATTCTAGAGGTAGCTGCTTATGTTTTTCAGAATGCAGAACAAGGCTGGTAAGTAGCTATACTGTCTACTTATAGTGGGGGAAGTGCATTTATCGATCAGTAATTAAAGGCAAGCAACATACCCACCCGGTAATATTGGAAAATTTATTTGTTGGAAATCCCTCACTGGATTTCCTTGTTAAAACCTTCCAACAAGTCTCAAAGTTCACTATCTCTATGAGGAACTAGCGATCGCTAGTTCCTCAACTTCTAAAAACGATATTTTAAAGATGAATGATAAATTCAGAATCTTTATCATTCATAGCTTTTAGGTTGTTCTTAATCCAAAATAACCAGCTCGATGATTATTTTTCTGGATTAGACTTTTCTCTATTTTGCTTCACTTCGCGCAACCGTTCTACTAATTTTTCATCCGATTCAGCAGAAGGTATAGGCTGACTCTTATTGACTCTCGGCAACACTAACGGTTCAGAAGTAGTAGCTGCCGATGAAGGCGTAAGCTGATTATTTCTGATTTGCAGTTCAGGGAATGGTTTAGAAGTAACTGCTGATGAGGGTGCAGATAATGGCTTAAGAGCACCTGTAGGTAAGGATGCAGGCTGGTTATTTCTGATTTGCAGTTCCGAGAACGGTTTGGGAGTAGCTGTCGATGAAGGCGTTGGTTGATTGTTATTTCTGATTCGCAGTTCAGGAAATGGTTTAGAAGTATCTGCTGGTGAGGGAGTAACCTGATTGTTATTGATTCCCGGTGCAGATAATTGAGTTGCCCCAGTGGTGCTGCTAGTGTTGTTTTGGAAACGTAGATTAAATGGATAGGAACTGATCCGTTTATCTCCCTTGGGCGATTGCTTGTTGAAGTATTCCCTTGCTTCTGATTGCAATTCACGGGAAACTAACTTGTCTTGAAACTTGATATCTAAAACCTTACCATCAGGATCTACCACTAATACACCCAACACAGCACCTTCAAGATTCGGTTTATCGGTGGCTAATGTTTGGCGGATGACTGGTTTTTGTTCAGCGTTGGGGTATTCTTGCTGGACTTCTTTTCTCAAATTTGCGTAGGAGTCTAGCTGTGCAATTGCCAGTTCAGTCCCTTTACCAGATAAATCGGATGCCTGTAATCTGGTTGCCCTAAGGTTTAAGCTATCTCCAGCCCTTGGAGCTTGTTTTAGAGAACTTATTAGCGAACTTTGAGAAATTTTAGACGCATCATTAACCGATTGCGTCATCTGTGGAGCCGTATTTCCCTGTGCCGTTATAATGGGGCTAGTGTTAATGGGGCTAGTATCAGACAAGGTTGGAGATTGGGCATTTTGCAGAATATCATCAGGTATTTTCTGCGATTGCAATTCTGGTAATCTATTTACAGCCAGAGGCTTAGGTGGCTCGTATTTGGTGTCACTGACATTCACACGAGGAACTGATTGAGAGAATTTGGTGCTGCTATTGTTGTATTTAGAGCTATCAAATTTAGAAACATCAAATCCCAAATTATTACTAGGAATCATCCGCAAAGACTGCCTTGTAGGCAAGGAAGAAACCCGATAGTTATTCGATGATGGGGGTAGCGGAGGCATTACTAGCTGACTGGATGGCGGTGATGCCAATGGGGGCAATATAGTTTGGGCGTTAAAGTTTGGATTAGAAAGTGGCGCTATTGGAGGAAGTTGTTGTAAACCAATTTGGGGGGAGGTTTGCGGCAGACGGCTTTGATCCGCTTGGCTCAATTCCAAAAGTCCGACAGTTTTTGATGATGCTGTTTCATTGGGCTTGTTAGACTCCATAGGCATCAATGGCACAATCATAGCGATCGCACCGTGGATGCCAAGAGAAGCTATAGCTGCTATCCCAATTGGCTGGCTTAAGATTTCTGGTATATTTTTAAACAGGGAGACGTAAGACATAGCTGTTATCGTTGACTCGGCTCAGTTGCAGTTGACTAGCGATTTTCTCTTTCCGACTATATTGCAAGCTATTGCAATAGATGCATCCCTCTAAGGAAATAATAACTTCCTATGTTGACAATCAAAACGCCAAGATTGCCATTTATTAAAGTTTTTAATTGATCAATGACGCTTTATATTTAAATTTCAGCTTGCTAAAGAGATATTTGAAAAATTACTACTGTTGATTTTTTATTCTTATAACGCACACAATTAAACTTTATATCTGGGATATTTATTAAAGTTTAAATTCAATGTAAAACCCTGAGTAGCTCACAACATCTGCTGAAGTTGCCTTGTTTTTTCTACTCTTTTTTAGTCAGCTACGCTTCTGTAACAGATGGCACACTTGCTTGTCCAAGGCTAGCCCCTATATGAAAATATTACCACATCAACAGTCTCTAAAACTGTTGCAAATTGTACAATGTTATTGACATTCTAGCCTTGAACCCTAGCAAAGCCATTCGGGTTTTTATAAAAGGAGTCAGTCATGCGATCGCAATTTTAGCTTTTAAATTCTGACTACTTCTTCGTAAAAAGGTTTCAAACCTTCAATCATTGCAGAACATTTAAAATGCCGCTACCGACAGTTATTGTGCCTGGATATCTAGAAAGCGCGATCGCTTACCGCCAACTAGAACAATCCCTACAACAGTTAGATTTTCCTACGGTTACAGTACCACTGCGACGACGCGACTGGTTACCCACTATTGGAGGAAGGCCTGTAACGCCAATTCTACAAAAACTCGATCTGACGATCAAGCATACATTGCAGCAACATAATGCTACTCAAATTAATTTGATTGGTCACTCAGCAGGAGGTTGGATATCCCGCATCTACATGGGAGAAAAACCTTATTGGGTAGGCGGTAAAGTTAAACCATCCCTCTGGGAAGCACATCCCCTGGTTGCTACTCTCATAACCTTGGGTACACCCCATATTAGTCAAGAACGCTGGACACGCTCCAATCTAGATTTTGTCACCAATAACTACCCAGGAGCTTTTTACAAAAACGTTCATTACGTTTGTGTAGCTGGCAAAACTATCTTTGGCCAAAGGCGACGCGGTAGCTGGTTAGCTTACAGTAGTTACCAATTAACCTGTGGTAAGGGTAACACTTGGGGAGATGGAATCACGCCCATTGAAGCTGCTCACTTAGAAGGCGCAGAAAATCTGGTGATTGAAGGTGTAAGGCATTCTCCGAGAAGTCCTGGAATTTGGTATGGTTCACCAGAACCCTTAAAAGCTTGGGTGCAATATTTGATTTAAAAAATTTTATCTTTATTATGAGAAATGCAACATTTATTAATATTCCTTAGCTAAAATTGAAATTGTAATAAGAATAAATACCTAGCTAAGAACAGGAGGGGTGAGCTATGCAAAGCACCCAGTTCAATAGGATTCTGCGACGAGTAGCGACGATATTATCGGTGGTGATTTTGAGTCTGTGTTTAATTTACATTTCTACTGGAGTTCTGCTGTCTTTTTACTATGAACCTACAGCAGGCGGAGCTTATAACTCATTGAAGATGATTAATACACAACTGCCATACGGGTGGTTGTTTTGGAGAGCGCATGATATTGCTGGTAACGCAATAATTGCGATCGCTCTGATTCAAATTGTAGTAATGTTTTTAGGTCGGCAATTTCGCAAGAGTTGGCTGGCTGCTTGGATTAGTGGGATTTTATTGACCCTAAGTGCGATCGGGCTAGATTGGACAGCCATGATCCTAGATTGGACTCAGGAAGGATACTGGCGTTTTAACATTGAGCTAGGAACCATCGAAGCCATTCCTTTCATTGGTGGACAACTGCGCGACATCCTGACTGGGGGTGGAGCGATTAACACAGTTACTGTGGAACACCTTTACACAATACATAGTTATTTGATTTCGGTGGCGACGCTAATTCTTGCCATAGTTCATTTATCTGCTTTACTGTGGCAGGAATGGGAAATGTATCAAGAAACGCCAAGACCAGAAATTGATAATTTGCAACAACCGCCAGAAGGCGAATTTATTCCTTCCCAAGGCTCATAAAGAGTCAAGAGTTAGGAATTTTTTCTTCCCCTGCGTCCCCTGACTCCCCTGCCGCTATCTCTCTCATCACCCAGGAGTGTCAGTAGTGAAAAGTTGAGATATTTTTGCAAGGGGGACTTCTTCAACTTCCGCTAACTTTTCTAAAGAGAGGCGAGTAGACTGGCTAGCGCCAGATAAGCGTTTTAAAAGTTTAGGTCTGGGATCGTGCAACAAGTAGATAATGCGATCGCCAACTTCCCACTCGTATTTTGCTGGCACTACTTGTAAGCGTTCTTCCCGTTCTACCAATAGCGGTATCAACGCCCCAGTCCTAATCATTTCTTGGATACGCTCATTTTGACTAGAAAATTCTGACTCAGTTAGAGTGGTTGTTCCTAACTTGACTCGCCCATCATTCAAATATTCATTCCAAGTCTTAATTGCTAAGTCTGGGATAAAAGCTTGATTAACTTTATTACTAACAGAGGTACTTGCTTGGGGGTCACGGGGGAAAACAGCTAAGACGCGCGGCGGATTAAACTCCTCAGATGCTCTTTGAGCCAAAACAAAATTCACCTCGCCATTACTTGTCATAGCCAAAAAAGTACCCATAGAAGCAAGTCCTGCCTCTTCTAAAACCGCAGCATCCAAAGCACTGCTGGCAATCACCCGTAGATTTTGCGCTTCGGCTTGAACAAGACATTGGGGGTCAGTATCAATCATGACCACGTTTTCTCCCCGTTCTTGAAAGAACCGGGCAATTAAAAGACTCAAGGGATGGCAACCCACAATCACAGCCCCAGTTACATCTTTGGAAGTGATTTGCAGCCATCTAGCAACCCAGCCAGCTGTTAGACCTTGGCAGACAACAGTCATGATAATTGTGAGAAAAACTAAAGCTTTGATGGAATCACCGCCGTTAATGCCGCGCTGGGTCAGGGAAATTGCAAAAAAAGAGGCTACGGAGGCGGCGACAATTCCTCTAGGAGCAACCCAGCTTAAAAACAGTTTCTGTCGCCAGTTTAGGTTACTGTTCCAGGTACACAAGAGGATATTAATCGGGCGAACGACGAACATTAATACCAAAACAGTGAATAAACTACCCCAACCCAAAGCAAAGACACTAGCAATGGATAAATCAGCAGCTAATAAGATAAATAGCACCGAGACGCTGAGAATTGTCAGTTGACCCTTAAAGCTCCTTAACAGACGTTCTTCTGGGACTGAGGAGTTAGCAAAGACTGCTCCTGCAACTACTGTTGTCATTACTCCTGATTCACTGCGGATCATTTGCGATAAGGTAAACAGGCTCCAAAGTATCGCTAACACCGCTAAGTTTTTTAGCTCGAATGACAGAAAATCAGCGCGTTTGAAAATCAAACTCATCAGATAACCGCCAGCACCACCAATTGCCGCACCAACGCCCAGGCGCATTCCTAAGCCAATGATGGCATTGATAGGGTCAGCATCGCCGTTCAAGATAGTATCGAGGACAACGAAGGCGAGGATAGCGCCTACAGGGTCAATTAAAACCCCTTCTCCTTCCAACAGCGTTGCCACTTGCCGATCTACATTAATTTGTTTAAGCAAAGGGCCAACCACCGTTGGTCCTGTAACCACAACTATAGAAGCGTAGAGAAAAGCTATGTTCCAGGGGAATTCACCCAGCCAGTGGGCTGCCATACTCCCACCAAGCAATGTGATTAGCGTTCCTAGAGTGACGAGCAATTGCAGGCTGACTGAAACTCTACCTAACTCTCGCAGATCCAAGTTTAGTCCGCCTTCAAACAAAATGATTGCCGTTGCTAGGGCGACAATAACTTCCAATCCAGTGCCTAGTACATGGGGATGCAACAGCCCGATGCCATCAGAGCCAAAGAGGATGCCTAATAGCAACAACAAGACGATGCTCGGTATCCGAAAATATGCAGCTAGCACTTGGGCGCTAATACCTGCAAGGACGGCGATCGCCATCTGTAGGGTAATTTCAAAAGATGCTTCCATGTTGTAGATTTTGAGCGATTTATTTCAAAATCTTTTGTAAAAAACCGTAGACATTAATTTTACACAGTACAACATCATACCCTTTGTCCATTGCTGAATGCAGGGTTTTTTCTCTCTGGATGTCCTTTTAAATGCCCAGCGTCAAAAGCTGATGAACCCTGCGGCTTTTTGCACAAGCATCTACAGAATTCTTTGGTATCTCCATGTCTTTGTATCCTCTTCAACCTTTTGTCTCCACCCAGTTTAGCTGTCACAAACTTTTTTTGGCAAAAGCTGTTGACAAAAGCTTGGAAATTGGTTAATTTATAAAAGGTCTGAGTCTGATGCCCCCATCGTCTAGAGGCCTAGGACACCTCCCTTTCACGGAGGTAACGGGGATTCGAATTCCCCTGGGGGTACTTAATAAAAAAGCAAAAAATATTTTGCTCTAAATCTACCAACAAAAACTATCATCCAGGCTTTTTCCTGAATGATAGTTTAACTATACATACGGTTCTTTGCTAGCTAAGTTTTCTACACGTTGGTGAATAGCAACAAGATTTAACCGTAAGTCTTTACTCAAGCGGTTTTCAATGATTCCCACCGGCATAGTGAGTTTAGGCCAAACTTGAATTGTGTAGGAAAGATTTGTTCCTACACACTCACCCAGGGAATAAGGCTCTAAACCCCAGCTACCAAAAAAGCCTTTAAAATCTCCCTCTACCATCCGAAAATTAATTTCTTTAGGGAAGCATTCTTCCAAATCCAGAACCACCCGCGCAGAAAAGTTGAAATTCAGTAAGCGCTGGGAACCTACTTGCTCCAATCTAATCCCACCATTGGGATGCTCCATCAGGCGACTTTTGGCGAGGTTGGGGAGAAACTCAGGCAAGGCTTCATAATCTGTCAAAACCTTCCAGATTTGTTCCACTGGTTGGGGAATTTGGACTTTGGCGCTGATTTGTCGCTGTCGCTCTGCTATTTTTTCAATTTGAACTTCTACCTTAGCTGCTAAAGCAACTGCATCCGCAGTCAAATCCCCTTCAAGGTTCATATCATCACTAGGAGACTGGGAATCAGGGTTCTCTGTTGTGTTCTGTTGTTTAGTCACTTTCAGAATTATGTTTTGCTTTCGTCTGAGAATTGGGGCAGAGTCAGGGTGAAGCAAATTTCGCTCTGTTCAGAATCCGAAATTGGGAGACTTTCAATTGCGATCGCTCCATTCAGATGCTGCACTAAAGACTTGACTAAAGCAAGTCCCAAGCCAGTCCCTGGAGTCCAGCGCCCTTTTCCGCGACGGAATTTGTCAAAGATGTAGGTTGCTTCTTCTTGAGAGATGGCACGTCCTGTATTCGTCACCTTTATGATAACTTGATCAATTTGTTTATCAACTTGGTGAGCAGCTACCAAGTGGACGATGGTATCATGCTCTGAGTATTTACAGGCATTTGTTAACAACTCTTGGAGAATCCGGTCAAAACTCTCTAGTTCAGTTTGTAAGTCTAGCGACTCCTGTGGTAAATCTACAGAAATCTTTAATCCCTTCTCTGCGAGTTTTTTCTCAAAAGAAGCTGCTATATCCTGAATTCTAGTATTTAAATCTATAGATTCTAATTGTGGAGCTTCGTGAGGCGACTCTAGTTTCTGGAGTGTCAACAAGTCATTAATCAAGTTAATTTCCTTTGTGCATTCCTGCTCTAGGATATCCAGGTATCTAACCTGACGCTCCGGTGCTATTCCTGGCAAACGTAAGTTCCGAATTGACATCAGCATATTTGTCAAAGGATAGCGCAAGCGATCGCTCATGTTACTCATAAATTCATCTTTGAGTTCATTGAGTTTCCGCAGTTGCTCAACATATTGCCGGGTTCTTTCATGCAACTTTGCCTGGAGTTCTAGACTACTCTGTAGTTTCGCCGTTCGCTCATCTACCAAAGTTTGGACTTGTCGCAACGTTTGTGACTGAATAATGGCGTTACTTACTTGAGCACAAACCATTTCCACAAGACTTAATTCTGCTGCTTGCCAACTGCGAGTCACAGCTTGCTGTAGCACCAAGAATCCTAAGATTTTACCTTGACTTTCTAATGGCACTAATAATACCGCAGGCAATTCCTCTATTGCAAATAATGGCGCAGCTGAGGAGGTATCATTCTGCTCTGTATAGTCATCGAAGATTACTGGTTTTCCCGAATCTATAAAGGCACGCTGGCATAAGCCACACTCCGAAAGCAAGAAAGACTGATCTAAGGTATCTGGTTTATTAGTGCGAGAAATTTGTGTTGCTTTAGCCCATTCAACAACAACTTTAGCTTTCGCTTTAGGAATTTGTTTTTTAGCTTGAGTCCTAAATAGTGGGTCTGTATATTTTAGTAGTATAAGCAAACCTCGATCTGCCTGTAGAGATTCGGCAGTAGAGGCGATAATTAACTGAAGCATTTGATTAAGCTCCAAGTTGCTGCGATTCAGTATGGTTAATTGCTTGATCAAACTTTGATGCTGATTGCTCTTTTGCAGATACTGTTGTTGATGAGCAATTAGCTGGGCTTGTGTGACACGAGAAAAAGCGATCGCACAAGCCGACTCTACCTCTTTTAGCAGTTCTTTTTCTGATTCACTCCAATCATAAGGTTGGAATTTAATCAGACTAATCACTCCATTATTGTTGCCACCAAACCGTGTGGGAATTGCTAAAACGGCTTTTATCGGTAGTGGCAAAGATTGACACCCAATTACTAGACTATTCTGAATGATGGAAATGTCTTCAATAGTCAATGGTTCAGCAGCACATTGCAGCACTGGCGAGTGCATAAGCAACTGTTCCATCGAAAACATTTCTTCTGGGTGTGGTAATGCTAGATACTCATCAGCACACCAATTAGTAGTAGTTGCTTCGTCGGATGTCTCACCCGTTACTGAAACCAAGCAGCAACAATCTACTTGAAAAACAACTCCTAACAATTGGGCAATATCTTGTAGCATCAATGCCGTCGCCGAGCTATTGGCAATGATTTGGTTAATCTTTTGTACCAACTGGCGGGCAGGTTCTTTCTGATGCTGCATCAGCTTAACTTGGTAAGGTTGTAGTCGATCTATGTCATCTACATAATGTGGCGGCGACGATAAAGGTTTTTTCATTCTTGGCACGCCCTCGGATAATAACCCCATTGTTTTTGCACCCAACCTCTTGGCATATTCTTCCCCGTTAGTTGTGTTGCTACACCTTAGATAATTTAGAATTCTTGTATGAATACTTTCTCTCACCTGTTATAGCCCTTTTCTATGGCAGATGACCAAGTTACCGCTATATTAAGCAAATTGCTACATAGGTGATGAGATACTTAAAACCCATCTTCCGCACTTCAAAAAGTATTATAAATAATACAAAAATAGTTACTAAGAATATTCATACTATTAAGTATTAATACTGGTAATAGTTATTGGCTGG